>NZ_FODB01000085.1 GCF_900110265.1 Vreelandella aquamarina
TTACGGCTACCGCCCCAAGCGGAGCGCCAAGCAGGCCGTCTCGGCCATGAAGGCCCACGTCACCGCCGGTCACCGCTGGGTGGTCGATCTTGACCTGGAAGCCTTCTTCGACCGAGTGAATCACGACCTGCTGATGGCACGGGTCGCGCGGCGCGTTGACGACAAGCGTGTACTGCGTCTGATCCGTCGCTATCTGGAGGCGGGTATGTTCCAGCATGGCTTGCCCACGCCGAGGCGGCGGGGGACACCCCAAGGCGGGCCCCTCAGCCCGCTACTGGCGAACATCCTGCTGGACGACATGGACAAGGCGTTGGAACGCCGAGGCCACCGCTTCTGCCGCTACGCCGACGATGTACAAATCTATGTACGGAGCCGACGAGCAGGCGAGCGGGTCATGGGCAGCTTGAGTGAGTATCTCGAGAGCTCACTTCGGCTGACGGTCAATCGCCGTAAAAGTGCGGTGGATCGGCCATGGCTACGCGGATATCTGAGCTACAGCCTCACTCGGCACAAGCAGTCGAAACTGACGCTCGCCAAGACAAGCCTGACACGCATGATGCAGCGTGTCCGTGAGATCCTGAAACGTGGCAGGGGGCGTAACATCCAACGGGTAATCAAAGGGTTGAGGCCAGTCCTACGAGGATGGGCTAACTACTTCAATCTTGTTGATGTGAAACGCCCCTTGGAAGCACTGGATCAATGGATACGGCGGCGCTTACGCGGCCTGATCTGGCGACAATGGAAGCGCCGAGCGACCCGGCGGCGGAAACTCCGAGGCCTAGGTCTGGACGCGTACCGTGCTTGGAAATCGGCGGGTAATGGGCGAGGGCCCTGGTGGAACGCCGGAGCCTCGCACATGAATCAGGCCCTACCTAGAAAGTGGTTTTATGATCAGGGCCTGATATCGATACTGGATACGGTAAGATGGCTTAAACGTTCTGCATGAACCGCCGTGGTACGGAACCGTATGCCCGGTGGTGTGAGAGGACGGGGGAGGTGACTCCCCTTCCTACTCGATTCTGATGGTGACTACTTTTGTGACTTAAACGTGCTAAAACAGATGTATTAAACAAAGCCTAACCAATAAGATTGGCGTTAAGCCGACTGAAGAACAGGGAGTTTGTATGTCGCCCCCCACACCCCTCGCCGCCACGGCGATGGCCTCCGGGCTGCGCAGTGGTTATCAGCGTGACCATCACATCACCATGCAGCGTTTGCGTGGCGAAAAAGTGCGCCTGCTTTACGACAACCTTTGGCAGCCAGTGCTGAGCAGCGTGCTGGCGGGTGGGCTGCTGGTAGCGGCCATGTGGCCGGTGGTGGATGCCGCGCTACTGCTGGGGTGGTTTACGGTGCTGGTGGCGATTTCAGGATTGAGATTACTGCTAGCCCAGCGGTTTAAGCGCCTGCCTGCGCTACAGCAGCAGCGCCAGCGCTGGCTGCGTTGGTTTGCCATCGGTGCCATTGCATCAGGGTGCGTGTGGGGGACTTCGGGTGTGCTGCTGTTTAGCCACGACCACCCCGGCCAAATTGCCGCGCTCTCGATTGTGCTGGCCGGTATTGCTGCGGGGGGCGTGACCACGCTCTCTTCGGTGTGGTGGATTGCCATTGGCTTTGTATTGCCCATTCTACTGCCCCTGAAGTTTCAATTTCTGCTACAGGGCTCGTCCCTCTCCATTTTGATTGGTCTGATGTTGGTGCTGTTTTTAGGCTTAATTATGGCGACCAGCCGCCGCTTTAGCCGCACCATTCACGACAATATCGCCCTGCGGGTGAGCATGGCCGCCCGGGAGGCGCAGCTGCGCGAAAGCGAAAACCGCTATCGCTCTATTTTTCAGCACTCGCCGTTAGGCGTGCTGCACTTCGATGAGCAGGGGCAGATTACCGACTGTAACAGCAAACTGCTGGCTATCCTGAGCGTGGAGCGCTCAAAGTTACTCGGCTACCGCATGCTGGACCGCTCTGCCGACCGAAAGGTGGCTCAGGCGGTTAGGGATGCGCTGGAAAAAGGCACGGGCTATTACGAAGGCACTTACCAACTGCCCAACGCCAGTGTGGGCACGCCTTTGCGAGCGTTCTTCAACGGGGTACATAGCGCCAGCAACCAGATGGTGGGCGGTGTGGCGATTATTGAGGATTTCACCGAACGAAAGCGCAACGAGGCGATTATCTACCGCCAGGCTTACTACGATGCGCTAACTGATTTGCCCAACCGCCGGCTGTTTATCGAGCGTTTAGAGGCGCTGTGTAATGGGCAGAACAGCGACCAGCGCGGTGGTTTGGTGATGTTTATGGATATGGACCGCTTCAAGCTGATTAACGACACCCTAGGCCATGCCGCAGGGGATGACTTGTTGGTGCAGGTCGCGCGCCGCTTGGAGTCGTGTTTGCAGGCGGATGATATGGCCGCCCGTTTAAGCGGCGATGAGTTTGTGCTGCTGGCGCTATTTGATGTCACCGACCCTGAGGCGCTCAACGCCGTGGCGGCGCGTTACATGGATGCGGTGCAGAGCGCGTTGTCCGGCAAGTACCGTTTAGAGAGCCGCTGGGTAGAGGTGACACCTAGCATGGGCTACACCTGTTTTGATGCCACGGCCTGCGACCATGCCGATGTGCTTAAACAGGCAGATACGGCGATGTATCAGGCAAAGACCGAAGGACGGGCGCGGCTGCGCCGCTACCAGCCCTGGATGCGTGAAGAAGTGAACAAGCGTGTGGCGGAACAGGCGCCTAACCTGCCAATTGACCGCTAAGCAGTAGCCACAGGGCAATCAAGGCAAAGTGCCCTGGGTACCAGGCAAACCAAAGGCGGCGCGGCATTTCCAGCGCCACCGGCGGCACTCGCTGGGCAGCACCGGCAGCCAGCATCAGCACGATCACGCAGGTGGCGACGGTGAACGATTTAGCCATGTCGGAGGCGTTCATTTGCCCGGCAATCCAGAGCACAGGAAATGCCGCTAGCCCCGCCCAAAGGCGCGATTTCAACGCATTTCGGGTTTCGCTGAGCGCCTGCATGGCAAACATAAACAGCGGAATCAGCAGCAGGCCGTTATGGCCATACTCCACCCAAAATCCCAGTAGATACCACACCGTAACGCCGACGGCAGCGCCTAACATGAGCCAACCAAATCCTAACGTTTGCCGTTGATAGTGCTGCCAGCCTTGCCGTACCAGCGCTCCTAGTGCCAACCCGCTGGCCAACGTAAAACAGACGTTCAAAATGAACGCATCCGAGGCGCGTGGCATCAGCATATAGGGCACTTGCGCGGCGAGGCCGATAATCAAAATCCGCCGTGAGTAGCGCAGTGGGTTGCGGGTATTAAACAGGCCGTGCCACGCCACCATGGCGGCAAACAGCGGAAACGCAATGCGCCCAATGGATGAACCCGCCCAACCTAAATCCCAGTCTCCCGGCAGCACGTAGCGGGTCAGGTGGTCCACAGTCATGGTGAACAGCGCCAGCCACTGTCCCCAGGCCGTCCAGTGGGAAGAGGGGCGAAACACCTCTGCGGCGCTTGCCTGTGGCGTTGCGTGAGCCGCCGTCGATTCAGCCATGATACCTCCTTGTATGTGGTTAAGTGATAGTAAAGACCCGGTTTGGCGGAGCAAGTTCGCTGGAGTGACGGGGCCTGGCAGGCGCTGAAAATCGGTTTACCCAGCGCCCAAACGTGGTCAATGGCCCAGCGGCCTTCGCTGAGCACAATAAAATCCGCATCCACGCCGATGAACTCAGGAATGTAGAGAATATCGCTGGCTACCGAACCGGTCAGCGTAACGAGGGGAAGTTGGCACGGGCGTGCCAAAAGGCGGGGTGGGCTATTCGTAGAATCATTCGCTCAGGTAGAAACGGGCGATATTGCCACGGGTACCTGGGCGAAGCGCGTGCAGCGCGGGGGATAAGAGGAGGCGTGAGGGCATGATGGCGTCTCGCTTGCGTGCCTCCCCAAGCGGGGAGGCAATCTTAGGCAGTTAGCGCTTACTCTTCGCCGAAGTAACGGGCGTAGATTTCATCGTAAGTGCCGTCTTCCTGAAGCTCAGCCAGAGCTTCGTTGAACTGTTCGGCCAGAGCTTCATCACGCTGACGGAAGGCGATACCGAAACCCTCACCGAAGTACTCTTTAGGCTCGCTAATGCGTTCACCCACCACGACGTACTCGGCTTCTTCGCTGTCTAGCAGCGTGGACTGGCCGATCGGGAAGTCGAGGAAGACGATATCTAGACGCTGTGCTTCCATGTCCAGCACCATGTCGTCGGCGGTGGAATAGCGGCTGATGTCGGCAACGCTGCTGAAGTTATCAGTAACGTAGTTATCCTGCAGTGTACCGCGCTGAACGCCAATGGTTTTACCCGCAAGGGTCTCTTCGTTGGCTTCGCTGATATCCAGGCTGCTGGGGGCAAACCAGGCAGATGGCATGGTGATGTAGGGGTCAGAGAACAGCACCTGCTGGCGACGTTCGTCGTTGATGGTCATGGAAGACATGATTGCATCGTAGTTGCGTGACATCAGGCCTGGAATAATGCCGTCCCACTCCTGCTCGACCCACTCACAGGTAACACCGATACGCTCGCATAGGGCGTTGCCCAGGTCGATGTCGAAGCCGGTCAGTTCACCTTCAGCGGTGCGGTATTCCATGGGCTCGTAGGGAACGTCGACGCCGATACGCACGTTGTCGTAATCGCGCGCGTGAGCAGAAGATGCTGCAGCGACGGCCAAGCCCAGCAGAGAAACAGTCAGTAGTTTTTTCATTTTTAGACTCCAAAAGAAGCAGGTTCACCCAAGGTGATCCCCCTTAACGTACCCCAGGTTGAGGTCGGCGAAAAGGGGGAGTCTGCATTTGAACCAACGTTTGTTTTACGCTGGACGTGTTGGATTTATTGTAGCTAGGAATTTTGTGGCCGCAGGTGGGCCAGTAATTTTTTCTCTAGGAAGCGGAAAAAATACAAAATCGCAAAGGTTAAACAGAGATAGATGGCCGCGACAAACAGGAAGGCATCAAACGGCGCATAAAAGCGGGCATACACAAAGCGTGCCGCGCCGGTGAGATCCATTAGCGTCACCACGCTAGCAATCGCGCTGGCGTGCAGCATGAAGATGACTTCATTGCCGTAAGCGGGCAGCGCACGACGAAAGGCGCTGGGCAGAATAATCCGCCGCATCATTAGGTTTTGCGACATACCATAGGCGCGCGCTGCTTCGATCTCGCCTTTAGACGTGGCTTTGATCGCCCCACGGAAGATCTCGGTGGTGTAGGCCGCCGTATTGAGCGTAAAGGCGATAAGCGCCGGGTAGAAGGCTTCTTTTAGCACTGGCCACAGGAAGGTTTCCTGGATACCGTCGATGAACACAACGCCGTAGTAGATGATGTAGAGCTGGATCAGTAGCGGCGTGCCGCGAAATACGTAGGTATAGAGGTAGACCGGCAGGCTGATCCACTTATGCTTGGAACTACGCATAATGGCCAGCGGCACCGCAAGAATTAACCCCGCCACCAGCGAGAGAAAGACCAGCTGTGTGGTGGTGACTAACCCTTCCCAATAGTAGCCCAGGGTGGTGGGCGTAAAGATCAGGTTGTCCGCCAGCAGGTCGTTGAACCATGCAGAAATATCTAGCATATCACTGCCCCCCAAAGCCGATGTCGTAACGTTTTTGTAGCCGTGCAAAAATCCACTCGGAGACACTGGCAATCAGCAGGTAGGCCACCGCCACGGGGATCAAAAACACAAAGGGCTCGTGGGTGGCGCGGGAGGCTTCGGCGGCAACGCGCACCATATCGGTTAGGCCAATCACCGACACTAGCGCGGTGGTTTTGAGCAGTACCATCCAGTTGTTGGAGAGGCCGGGCAGGGCGTGGCGCATCATCTGGGGGAAGCGAATGCGCCGAAAGACCAGCGCGTTGCTCATGCCGTAGGCTTTGCCTGCTTCAATCTGGCCGTTATCCACCGCCATAAAGGCGCCGCGGAAGGTTTCGCCCATATAGGCCCCGAAGATAAAGCCAATGGTGATCACGCCTGCGGTAAAGGCATTGAAATTGATATAGATATCGATTTCGTAGTTGTAGTACAGCAGGTCACTGATGGCATTGACGCCGATCTGGCCGCCAAAGAACAGCAGCATCATTAGCACTAAGTCCGGCACCCCACGAATCACCGTGGTATAGACGGTGGCGGTGCGGCGCAACAGCCAGTTACGTGACATCTTGGCGCTGGCAGTAAGTAGCCCAAGGATAATCGCCAGAATCAGCGACAGAACGGCCAGTTGAACGGTAACCCCCGCCCCTTCGATCAGGCGGGGGCCGTAACCTTGCAAATCGAGCATGGTGTGGGTGCCTCGAGGATCAGTATTTGGGAGCCAGGAACTGCTTCAGGCGTGGTGACTGTGGGTTACCGAGTACATCGTCGGGAGCCCCTTGTTCCTCTACCAAACCTTGGTGCAGGTAAATTACCTTGCTGGAAACGTCGCGGGCAAAGCTCATTTCGTGGGTGACCACGACCATGGTGCGTCCCTCATCGGCCAAGTCACGCATGACTTTCAGCACGTCGCCCACTAGCTCCGGGTCGAGCGCTGAGGTCGGCTCGTCAAACAGCATCACTTCAGGGTCCATGGCCAGCGCCCGGGCAATGGCGCCGCGCTGCTGCTGGCCGCCGGACATTTGTGCCGGGTAGGCGTTGGCGCGAGCGCTAAGCCCTACGCGGTCCAGCAGTGCGTGGGCGTGCTCAATGGCCTCTTTTTTCGGCTTACCGAGCACGTGGATCGGCGCTTCGATGATGTTCTCCAGCAGCGTCATGTGCGCCCACAGGTTAAAGCTCTGGAACACCATGGAGAGCTTGGCGCGCATTTGAACCACCTGTTTCCAGTCGGCGGGTTCGCGGCCGTGCTTGGTGGTTTTAAAACGGATTTGCTCGCCGTGAACGTACAGTTCGCCGTCGTCCGGCTGTTCCAGCAGGTTCATGCAGCGCAAGAAGGTGCTTTTGCCTGACCCTGAGGCACCAATGAGGGTGATGACGTCACCTTTTTGGGCTTCCAGAGAGAGGCCTTTGAGGACTTCTGTATCGCCAAAGCGCTTTTTAATATTGCGCACTTCAAGGGGAGTAGGCGTAGCGGCCATAACTTAGGCTCCAGTACAGGGTTGCCGCAGCAGCAACAAATGAATTCGTCGTGCGTGTGTGCGGCTGGCGCGAAAAAAGGGGCGATTCTATCAGGACTGCGCCAAATGCGCGTACTTTATCAGGGCGATATTGGCCTTGGTACGTAGCGATGTGTCCTGACGGCCCCTTCATGTTGTTGTTATAAAAAAAGACGTCGTTATGAAAAGTACGTTTTCATCGTCAGACAGTAGCGCAAGTGTCCGTCAGGTAATGGCATGACTGGGTACCACCAACAGTGCCGCACGAGCGCCTATGTCGACGTGGGCATTGGGGAACACCACATGTAATGGTGTCTTCTCCACGATGAAATCACCCGCTACCCCATCTTTGGCGAGGCAGGTGCCGGGCTCGAAACGGCTGAAATTGGGCACGTCATCGTCGAAGCAGAGTGTAAAGTCCTCCGCTTGGCGCATCAGCTCGTGCTGTACTTTAAAAAAGGCCATGGTTTCGGCGGTTTTTTTCGGCGGCTCGTAACCTGCGCTGAGCGAGCTGAGCAACGTTAGCATCGGTGCCAGCGCCGCCATGTCGTTCTCGCCAAACGGCGCGACGCGGCCAAGCTCGAAGGTAAACGCCTGTGCGTGGTGATAGTGTTTGCTGTAGTGGGAGAAGGTCCAACTATGCTGATGTTGATGCAGCACTGCCTGCATATCGGCAGCGGCCAACCACTGCCACTGTTCAGCGTCTGTGGCAGTTTCTGCATAGGGCTCTACCACAAAGCGGGTGTATAAGCTGCCACGGATCGCGGTATGCAGGTCGTAATGTAGCTTAGGCAGCGCATGATGACGATTGAAAAACGTATCGACCGCTTCCATTAGCTCTCGAGCTCGGTCTGGTTCGCTGCCCTTTGCGTCCAGCTCGCGCTTGAATAGCCGGTTAAGATTGGTGGTGATAAAGCGCTTCTGTTCTTTTAAGGCGGGAATGTTGCCTAAAATGACTAATATCGGCGCACCTAATTGCAGGGAGCTGGCTTCTAGCAGTCTGTCGGACTTGAGGTTAATGGATGAGCTGAGGCGTGGGTTCTTCACCCCCCCCTGTGTTGGTGTTGGTGTTGGTGCTGTTGTGTGGCTCTTAACCTGCCCCTCAGCTTCTGCAAGGCGGTTCTGACGCCTTGCCTGCTGGCCGGTTGGGCGCGGCGAGCCCTCAGCCCGCCGTCAACCGGTGCATCCGCTTGATATTCCACGCCATGGTGGCCAATCGCCACTCGCCGCTGACCTTATCCAGTCCGCGTAGCGAGAACTGCCGGAACCCCATCACGT
>NZ_FODB01000074.1 GCF_900110265.1 Vreelandella aquamarina
CCTTCTGCAGGGTCAGCAGTTGTTGGAAGGGCTTGTCGCGGCGGAAGTTCTCGACAGCGTCATAGTCGCTCATGCCCAGACACAGCAGGCCCAGGTAGCTCTTGATCACGTCACTGGTGCGCATGCCCAGCGTGGTGGGGAAGCGGCTGTCGATGCTGTCGACGCCAGCGATCTCGAAGCATTGCCCGATGATGGACAGCCCGGCGTGGCTGGTGAGGGTGCGGCGACTGGCGCGGAACTTTATGTTGGGCATGGCACTGTCTGGGTGAATGGCGATAATGGCTATATTGCCATGCAGGTCAGTGGGTTAGAAGTGCTTCCGGGGGCCGGTCTCACGGATTCAGGATATATTAAAACCATGAATTGTCGCTATAGAGGGAAGCTACTGCTGAGGCGATCCACAAAAAACATAAAAAAGCCCCGGTGCGTAGCCGGGGCAGCAAGTGAGCATTGAAACAGTAAGTGAAACTACATGGGCGTCTGTTTAGAACTCATAGCGAGCAGAGAGCCACAGGCGGCGACCCTCTTCGCTGTTGGCGTAAACGTTGCCGAAGCTGGTGCCATCGCCGTAGGCGCGGTAGTCGACAAAGTCTTTATCAAATAAGTTGTAGAGGGTGGCGCTGACGTTAAATTGGTCGGTAAACGCGTAACTGCCGCCTAGGTGAAACAGCGAGTAGGCTTTGAAATCCCCCAGGTCAGCGAAGGAGGGCGCGCCCCTAACACGTTCACGGTTGCGATAGCGCTCGCTGCGGTACTCGGCAGAGAGCCAAGTATCTAGCTTCGGTGTCGCCTGCCAACGCAGCGTGGCGTTCAGCGCGTGTTCGGGCGTATCAGTTAGCGGTTCGCCACGATTATTGCCGCTTTTCTGCTCGCTATCGGTGTAGGTGTAATTAGCGGATAAGCGCCAATCGGGGGTGAATTGATAGCTGGTGGAGAGCTCGACCCCCTGAGTCACCGCTTCATCGATATTCACGTCCTGGCTATACACGCCATCCGGGATAAGCGGGTCGTTTTCAATCAGGATATCGTTGCCGCTGGCAATTTTATCGTCGAACTGGTTGTAGAACAGCGTCGCGCTGGCGGTAAAGCCTGTTTGACTATCGTAGTGCGCGCCGATTTCGCTGCTGGTGCTGGTTTCCGGCTCAAGGTCCGGGTTGCCGATCGTCAGGATCGTGCCCTGGCCGGTCACCCCGTTAATACCCGAGTGAAGGTCATTCAGGGTCGGGGTCTTGTAGCCACGGCTCACACCGCCTTTTAATGTCCAGTTCGGTGTGGTGTTCCATACTAAATAGCTACGGGGGCTGAACTGGCTGCCAAACGCATCGTGATGGTCGTAGCGGCCGCCCAGCGTCAGCGCAAGATCATCCCGCAGCATCCATTCGTCTTCTGCAAAGAGCGACCAAGTGGTTTGCTCGAAAGTCTCATTGGCCAAGCCGTCATCCAACTCCGCATCCCACCACTGGAGGCCAACAGTGGTCATGTGGTTACCCAACGGCATAATAAACTTGCTATCCAGCACCGTATTGGTGGTTTCCAGCTTACGCGGGGCACCGCCAATAATGCTGGAGAAGCCCTCATAGGCAACACCCTCTTCACCGGGAATCGTACGGCCAGTGGTTTCAGTGGTGTTACGCATTAGGCTCGATTCCAGCGTGCCAGAGGCAAAGCGCCCAGTATGGCCGATAGCCACCTGTTCCCGCTCAAAACGTAGCTCGTCGGCATAGCCGTTTGCCACGCCAGGGTTGGGCGCACAGCTGCGGGTGCGGCCGTCCAACGTACCGAGTTGGCACTCGTCGTTGTTGTAGCGCTGGCGGTTCACCTCCCCATCCAGCCAAAGGTCGTGGCTGTCGTTAGGCGTCCAGGTTAGTTTGCCGCCCAGGTTGTACACATCGCCCTCTACCGGGCTAGGGCCGCGCTGGCTCACCTCAACCGGGTTGCCGTTAGCGTCGGTGTAGACAAGCTCTGATGCGTCACGCTCATAAAAACGCCCGCGCAGTTGAACGCCCAGCGTGTCCTCTACCAGCGGGCCGCTGGTGTAGAGATTGATTTCACGGCGGTCGCCAAAGTCACGATCTTCATTAAAAGTACTCTCGACGCCGACAGAGCCAACCCACTCGCGATCTACTCGGCGGGTAATAATGTTGATCACGCCGCCCATGGCATCAGAGCCATACAGTGTCGACATCGGCCCGCGAATCACCTCAATACGCTCAATGCTGGAAACCGGCGGGAAGAAGCTGGTCGAGGTTTCGCCAAAACCGTTAGGCGTGACGCTTCCAGCCGCATTTTGGCGGCGGCCATCAATCAGGATTAGCGTATAGTCGCTGGGCATACCGCGAATGCTGATATTGCTGCCGCCGGTTTTGCCCACCGAACCGCCGACATCTACCCCTTCTACATTACGCAGTGCATCAGCCACGCTGGTAATGCGTTCGCGCTGAAGCTCTTCTCTGGAAATAACCGAGATACTCGCCGGAGCATCCACCATTGCCTGCTCAAACCCACTGGCAGAGACAACAATGTTATCCAGTTGCGCTGATTCTTGCGCATTAGCCGCCGCAGTAACGCTAAGCGCGATGGCACTGGCGAGGGCGGTGCGAGTAAAGCGTGGCATGGCGATCCCCTGATATGAGTATTGTTTGCTAATGAAACTGATTATCAAATGAGTTGCGGATTCTAAGAAGAAAAGTTCCCACTTGCGAGATGGTTTGATCGAACATGGTGTTGCTGTTAATGGAACAGTGCCGGATGGGGAGCGCTTGCCTATAAAGGTTGTTAGTCCGCTAGCTAATATGGGCAGCCTAACGTTGCAGTAACTGCAACACCGCATTCGATGTAATAGGAGTGCAAGTGTTTTTGAGAATCGTTACTATTGGATTAACGGTTAATCAGGAGAGGCTCACATGCGACACACGTTACTGCAGCGCGGTTTACTGGGAATGTTGATGGGCGGCTTGCTGGTGGGCACCGCCCAAGCGCGCACGCTGGAGACGGCTTACGGCAACGTTGAGGTTGTTGATCACCCAGAGCGTGTAGTCACCCTATATGAAGGTGCGCTGGATGCCGCGCTGGCGGCGGGCGTGACCCCGGTAGGGGCGGTAACCACCCGTGGCGGCGACAACGTGGCAGAGTACGTGACCGACTACCTCAGTGCGAAAGAGCTCGAACACCCTGAAATTGTGGGCGTCGTGCGGGAAATTAATATTGAAGCAGTGCTGGCCCAGCAGCCGGACCTGATTCTAGCCGCAGCACAGCTTCCGGAGGAGCAGTACCAACTGCTATCGCAAATTGCTCCCACTGTGGTGCCCCACACGCAACCGCTAGCGGCCGATAACTGGGAAGCCGAAGCGCGCCTATTCGGCCAGGCTTTGAACCGTGAAGAGGCGATTGAAGAGGCCATTAGCGCCGTGGACCAGCGGGTAGACGCTATGGCGGAAGCGGTGGCCAAGGCGGAGGTGGGCGAAAATGCCTACCTGGTACGCTGGATGCCCGGCGGCCCCATGGTAATGTCGGAAAACCTGATTGCCACCGGCCTGTTAGAGCGCGTCGGCCTGGATGTGCAAGGCGGCGAGCTGATCGGTGAACGGGGCGTGCACAGCGACGTATTAAGCCTTGAAAACCTCTCTCAGGTAGACGGCGACTGGCTGTTTTTGGCCACGCTAAATGATGACGGCCAAGCCGCCCTAGATAGCGCCAAACAGAGCCCCGCCTTCAACCGCTTGAACGTGGTACAGAACGAACGAGTGGTGCCGGTCAACGGCCAGCTCTGGAGCAGTGCCAACGGCCCGCTGGCGGCCCAGGCGATTCTGGATGACATCGAGAATGCGTTATTGCCGTGATGCTACTTACCAAGGCTGGAAGTAGCGCCAGGTGGCGCTGCTCATCCCGACACTGGATGCTGATTCTGCTCACCGCCCTTGTGGCGGTGAGCGTCGTTAGTTTGTTGATAGGCGCAGGCAGCGTTGGCCCCCGCCAAGTGTTAGGGCTGCTAAGCGGTAGTGATCACGCGGAAGCGCGCTTTATCGTCTGGGAACTGCGCGCCCCTCGCACGCTAATTGGTATTGCCGTTGGCGTTGCGCTGGGCGTAGCGGGGGCGCTGCTGCAAGCGGTTTCACGCAACCCGCTGGCCGAGCCGGGCTTGTTGGGCGTGAGCGCTGGCGCTGCATTTGCTGTTTCCCTGGCGCTGGTATTAGGGGCCAGCGCGGCCACTTTACGCATTCCCGTGGCCCAGTTAGGGGCGCTGATCGGCTGCGTGTGCGTACTCAGCGTGGCGCGGCTGCGCGGTGTGGGGAGCGACCCGGTGCGCTTAGTGTTAGCGGGGGCAGCGTTTTCCGGGCTGCTCGGTTCGCTCAGCGCACTGATGCTGCTCTACGACCAGCGCGCCGCCGATGAGATTCGCTTTTGGGTAGTGGGCAGCTTGGCAGGAAGGCGGCTAGACGATTTATGGGCTGTGCTGCCCAGCCTGCTGGTAGCAGGGGCGGGCGTTGTATTGTTTGCCCGGCCGCTGGCCGCGCTGTCGCTAGGGGAGCGGGCCGCCAGCGGTTTAGGGCACCGCCCTGGGCTGATTCGCTGGCTGGCGGTGGGCTGCGTGGCGCTATTAGTTGGCGCGGCCACCGCTATTGCCGGGCCGATTGCGTTTGTGGGGCTGGTAGTGCCTTTTGTGGCGCGGGCCATCGCCGGGCCGGATATTCGCCGCACGCTCTGGTTCTGTCTGCCCATTGGCCCACTGATCGTGCTTACCGCCGATATTATCTCCCGTGTCGTCGTTGCTCCCTCCGAGCTGCCCTTGGGCGTACTCACCGCGTTATGCGGTGCGCCGGTGCTGATTGCGGTGGTGCGGGCCAAGCGCCTGCCGATGCTCTAACGCACTCTCTTTGGTTATCTGATGCTATGAAAATGACGGCAAAACAGTCGATGAGCGGTGTGGTACTGCCCCGCACATCCACCGCTTATCAAGAAGAGGTGAGCGCCCAAGCGGTGGCTGCCCCGCAGGGCTACTGGCGCGCTGCGCTGCCACGTTATGGGGTGAGTGTGCTGCTGGAAAAGCGCGCTGTGGCAGTAAATATCGGGTTGAGTGCCGCGCTGATGGCCGCCTGCGTGCTCTATTTAAGCCTGGGCAGCGTGACGCTTTCCCCCAATGCGGTGGTGGCTTCCTTAATAGGGCAGGGCGATAGCATGACCGCGTTTATGGTGCAGCAGCTGCGCTTGCCGCGCCTGATCGCCGCCTGCTTCACCGGGGCTGCGTTTGCGCTGGCCGGGGTATTAATGCAAACCCTGGCCCGTAACCGCTTGGCGACCCCCGGCATTATCGGCATCGATAACGGTGCCACCGCCTTTGCGGTGGCCTCGATTGTTGGGGTAGGCGTAGGGATTGCCCCGCCCGCCATGGCGCTGGCGGGGGCGACCACCGCCGCCGTGCTCACCTTTGGCCTAGCGGCGGGCAGCGGCACCCAGGGCTACCGCTTTATTGTGGCGGGCATTGGGGTGGGCGCGGTTTTTGGCGCGGTCACGCAGCTGATGTTGGCGCGGGTAGCGATTGATACCGCTAACGCCGCCTACCCCTGGACCGTTGGTTCCCTCAATGCCCGCCCGGCAAGCGCGGTACAGCTATTGGGTATTGGCTTGGCGCTGGGGTTGGTGGCCGCGCTGGCGCTGGCCCGCTCGCTCACGCTGCTGCGCTTTAAGGATGCCACCGCCAGCGGCTTGGGGACCTCTGTGAAAGCGCGGCGGCTGCAGGTGCTGTTACTGTCAGTGGTGCTTACTGCGCTGGCCGTTGCCGTGGCAGGACCGGTGGGATTGGTAGCGCTAATCGGCCCTGAAATCGCCCGCTCGCTCTCCAGCGCCCGCCATGTTCCCATTCTAGCCGCCACGCTGGCGGGAGCGCTGGTGATGGTGCTGGCCGATTTAGCAGGCCGCACGCTGTTTGCCCCCATCGAGATCCCCGTGGGGATTGTCACCGCCGTGGTGGGTGGCCCTTGGCTACTCTGGATATTAATGCGCCCGCAACGGAGCCGCCCATGACTTCATTACCCACGCTTTCCACCGATGCGCTCAGCATGAGCTACGGCCAGCGCCAAGTGATTCACGAACTCGGCGTTAGCTTGCCCAGCGGGCAGGTAACCGCCATTGTTGGCCCCAACGGCTGTGGTAAATCCACGCTGCTCTCTGGGCTTGCCCGCCTGCATAAACCCGACTGCGGTGCCGTGCTGCTCAACGGCCACGACATCGCCCAGATGCCCGCCCGCCAACTTGCCACCAAGCTGGCGCTACTGCCCCAAGAGGCGGTCGCTCCGGAAGGGCTGACCGTCACCGAACTGATTCGCTTTGGCCGCCAGCCCCACCAAGGCTGGCTGCGCCAGTGGTCGGCGGAAGATCAACAGGTGGTGCACCATGCGCTTGCCGCTGCCGGGTTGGAAGCGCTTTCCGACCGGCCGTTGGAAGCGCTTTCCGGCGGACAACGCCAGCGCGCCTGGATCGCCATGACCATCGCACAGCAAACGCCGCTTTTACTACTCGACGAGCCCACCTCCGCGTTAGACTTAGGCCACCAAATCGAAGTATTCGAGCTGGTGCGCGACCTGGCCTGCCAAGGCCGCACCGTGGTGATGGTGCTGCACGACCTCGCCAGCGCCTGCCGCTACGCCGACCACCTGATTGCCATGCGCGACGGGCAGATTGTTGCCCAGGGCGCGCCCGCTGAGGTGGTGACGCCTGCGCTGGTGCGGGAGCTGTATCAGGTAGAGTGCACGCTGCTGCTCGACCCCGATACCGGCAGCCCTTTGCTTGCCAACGTACGGCGGGCGAGCCAACCCGCGTAACGTGTCGACGGGTAACCACCCTAGATAACAACGTAAAAGGAATTGATGTGGCTTCTTCCCCGACCCGCGCTGACAAAGCGTCCGTCAATCAAAGCTTTCACGCCTTAATGCGCCTGTTGCGCTACGCCAAAGGCTATCGGCGGCAGATTATCACCGCCACGATTTGCTCGATTATCAACAAGCTGTTCGATATCGCCCCGGAAATTCTGATTGGCGTGGCGATCGATGTGGTGGTGAACCAGGAAAACAGCTTTGTGGCGCGGCTGGGGTTTGAATCGCCTCAAGAGCAGATCACCATTTTGGCGGTGCTCACCTTCTTTATTTGGGCGGGGGAGTCGCTGTTTGAGTACCTGTTCCAGATTCTCTGGCGCAACCTAGCCCAGCGGCTGCAAGCGGATATGCGCCAAGACACTTACGAGCACGCCCAGCGCCTCGACATGGCGTTTTTTGAATCGAAAAGCTCCGGTCAGCTAGTGGCCACCATGAACGATGACGTCAACCAGCTAGAGCGCTTTCTGGATGGCGGTGCCAACGCGCTGATTCAAGTAGTGGTGACGGTGGTGGCCGTAGGCGCGGTGTTCTTCGTGCTTTCTCCGCTGATCGCGCTGCTAGCGTTTACGCCGATTCCGCTGATCATTTGGGGCGCGTTTTTCTTCCAGCGCAAAGCCGGGCCGCTGTACAGCGACGTGCGCGAAAAAGTAGGCGACCTTGCCAGCCGTCTCTCCAACAATCTCAGCGGTATCGCTACGATTAAAAGCTTCACCAGTGAAGCGCGGGAAGCCGAGCGGCTGCGGGATGCCAGTGAAGCCTATGTGGAAGCCAACCGTCGCGCGATTAAAGTCAGTTCTGCGTTTATTCCGGTTATCCGCATGGCGATTTTGGCGGGCTTTCTCGCCACCTTTACTGTTGGTGGCATGATGGCGCTGAACGGCAGCCTCAACGTGGGCGCTTACGGCGTGCTGGTGTTTCTGACCCAACGCCTGCTGTGGCCGCTCACCGGCCTTGCTCAAGTGATCGACCTGTTCGAGCGCGCCATGGCTAGCACCAAACGGATTCTGGATTTGCTCGAAGTACCGATTACCGTAAAGGACGACAGCACCACGCCCTTGGCTGCCCAGGTAAAAGGCGACGTGCGTTTCGAAGCGGTGAGTTTTCAATATGAGACCAGCCAAGTAGGTGTGAACGGCGTGGATCTACACGTGCCCGCTGGCAATACGCTGGCGCTGGTAGGGGCCACCGGCTCGGGTAAATCAACGCTGATCAAACTGCTGCTGCGTTTTTACGACCCCGCCAGTGGGCGTGTGCTGGTAGATGGCCAGCCCATCACCGACGTAAGTATGCACTCACTTCGCCAAGCCATTGGCCTAGTCAGCCAGGACGTGTACCTGTTTGAAGGCAGTATTCGCGACAACATCGCCTACGGCCAGCCGGATGCCAACGATGCCGCGATTATCGATGCCGCCAAAACCGCCGAAGCCTGGAGCTTTATCGAAACGCTGCCCCAAGGGCTGGATACGCCGGTGGGCGAGCGGGGCGTGCGCCTTTCCGGCGGCCAACGCCAGCGGCTTTCACTGGCGCGGGCGCTGTTAAAAGACCCACCGATTCTAGTGCTGGATGAAGCCACCAGCGCGGTGGATAACGAAACCGAAGCGGCCATTCAGCGCTCGCTAAAACGCATCGCCCACGGCCGCACGGTGATTATGATTGCCCACCGGCTCTCCACCATTGTGCACGCCGATGAGATTGTGGTGATTGAAAAAGGCCAAGTGGCCGAGCGCGGCACCCACGCCAGCCTGTTAGCGGCGGACGGCCATTATGCCGCCCAGTGGCGGGTACAAACCGGGGCCGCCCAGGCAGGCGATGTTGAAGCGCTTAGCCACTAAGCGCCCATCAGTGGCTAAGTCAAGCGTTAGCGGTTCACCAGCAGCGCATTTAGCGTGACGGGCACATGCTCATCAATCTGCTGGTAGCCCAACATCGACAGCACGGTGCGCACCGTGCTGTTAGCCATCAGCGCGTTGCCATCCAGCGCCATGGGTTCGGCGTGGGTCACGCGCACCTCGTTTAACCCTTCGCGGGTAAAGCGCAGCGGCACCGCCTCTTCCTGGTTAATCAGGTCGGTTTGCACCCGAAAGGTGAGGGTTTCCACCATCGACTCGCCAATATCCAAGCCGTCTAACCGCTCCGGCGGCATTTGCGCCACCAGCGTCACCAGCGTGGTGTTCGCCAGCAAGCCCACCCATGGCGGCAGCTCCCCAAAGCGATTGAGCAGGTCGGTTTGGCTCAAGCGCAGCGGCAGGCGCAGCGTGCCATCGGCAGCAATATCGCCCTGCAAATTATTCACCTGATGGTGATGGGTTTGCGGGGCCTCACCATCCAGTTGGGTGATCGACGCCTGCACCTGAGACTGGCCAGGATCAAGCTGCCAATCCGCCTGCACCGGCAGCACCAACAGCAGCGGGAAAAGAGCCATCAAAGCTTTCAAAGCGATTCTCCATAGAAGCATTCACCACCAGACCCCAGCGCCGCCAATTAGTGCCGAAAAAATGCCGACTTCGCCGTAAGATAGCGCACCAAGGGGTAGCCTCGCCCCCCCACATTCGCTATTATATGCACGCTTTTCGGGCCTATAGCTCAGTTGGTTAGAGCAGGGGACTCATAATCCCTTGGTCGTAGGTTCAAGTCCTACTGGGCCCACCATTTAAATCAGTAACTTAGCATTTATATCTGGTGAGTCCCCTACTCCAAGGGTACAGTTTCGGTACAGTGCCGATCTTTCAGACCCTGGAGATTTTTTGTGGCCACCATCGTAAAGACCCCCTCTGCAACCTGGAAAGCCGTCATCCGCAAGTCGGGTTGGCCAACCATCGCAAAGACCTTCCGCACCAAACGTGACGCCCAAGATTGGGCACGCCGCACTGAAGACGAAATGGTGCGCGGCCTTTATATCCAGCGTAGTGCCTCAGAACGAATGACGCTTGAAGCAGCGCTAAAGCGCTACTTGGCTGATATAACTCCTACCAAGAAACCCAGCAGCCAGAAAAGTGAACGCCTCAAAGCCAATACGCTGATCGAGCATTTGGGTAAATACTCTTTAGCAGCTCTTACGCCAGAACTGGTCGCCAACTACCGTGACAAGCGTTTAAACAGTTTGGGACGCCGAGGTGAGCTAATCAGCCCCAATACCGTGCGCCTTGAGCTTGCCCTGCTTGGCCACCTATTTACGGTTTCAATTCAAGAGTGGGGGCTGGGCCTGACCTATAACCCTGTTCAGAATATCCGCAAGCCTAGCCCAGGGGAGGGTCGGAGTAGACGTCTTGATTCCGAGGAGGAGAAGCGGCTGTTCGCCGTGTTACGCCAGCACAGTAACCCTATGCTGGCATGGATCGCCAGAATCGCCCTAGAGACAGGTATGCGCTCGTCGGAGATCCTAACCCTCACTCGCAGCCAGGTAGACGTTAAACGCCGCCTGGTGCACCTTACTGACACCAAAAACAACGAAGCTCGCCTTGTGCCGCTGACTCAAGCCGCGACAGAAGTGTTCAAGCAGGCACTGAATAACCCCGTGCGTCCACTCGACTGTAACCTGGTGTTTTTCGGTGAGCCAGGCAAAGAAGGCAAGCGGGGCCCTTACGTCTATACGAAGGTTTGGAATCAGGCCAAGAAGAAGGCAGGGCTTGATGACTTTCGCTTTCATGATTTAAGGCATGAGGCAGTCAGCCGGTTGGTAGAGGCTGGACTATCTGATCAGGAGGTTGCTTCAATCAGTGGGCATAAGTCGATGCAGATGTTGAGGCGGTATACGCATTTGAGAGCGGAAGATCTAGTGGTAAAGCTAGATAGAATGAGGAACACCAATTCATGAGAGCAATAATTAATTGAAAAAACATTAAATATTAGAAATGTATTAATAAATTACTTGGAAAAAGCGATGTCATCAATAGAAAGTTTAAAAAACCAAAAAAGTAGATGGTTATTAGTCGCCCCAGTGAGCGGGCTAGTACTGACAACAGTAGTTAATGAAGAAATCACAATCAATAATATCACTTTTGTTAGTTCTACACGTTTACCTTATGTCAGGAAAAGGCTCGGCTTTCCGATAACTATAAATGAACTGAAAAAAAATCGTTGGGAAAAAGTGTTTTTTGAAAAAAATAGTGTTTATGCTATTGGCACCTTCGGTGGAGCTGGATTTAAAACAGAAGAAGAATTTCTTAAGTCTGTTAAAGATGAACTGTCAATTATTTCTTTATCTCAGCTTGGATGGGGAAGAAGGCGTAATAATGCATGTTTAACCATTTCTAGTGAGAAAAGTACAGGACATCTTCACTACTTAATGATAAACGTGATAAAAAAATCTTGGATGATGCACAGTGAATGGACTGGAAGACATGGAGATCTTTGGCTTGACAGCCGTTGGCATAATTACCATAAATTTAGCTTTTTTTATGAGCTGATTGAGGTTTTAAAAGGTAATATAAAAATCTCTGAGGGTTGGAAGTGTGACATAAAAAACGCTGCTTTACTTGCGGGAGAAAGCCAGGCAACTAGTGACCTGACACACGCATTTCTCTGGAATATGATAGCAATAGAAACACTCCTTACCCATCAAGGTGACTCTTATTCAAGTGCGCTTCCAAAACGTGTTGAAGCATTTATTGGGTGGACAACAGACTGGGCATTAAATGATTACGAGAACAAAATTAAGGAAGTGTATCGTAAGCGCTGTGTTTTTGTTCATGCTGGAAGGTCTGACGAGATATTAATTGAAGACTTGTTATTTACAGATAATATTTTAAATAACATTTTTCGTAATATTTTAAAGCATATGGATATTTTTAAAAGTAAAGAGGATTTAATAGGTTTTTCTCTCAAAGTTGAAGCTGAGCACGTCTTAGGAATTAAATCCAAAATTCGACCAAAGACCGTTTCATTTTCAAAAATGATTTATAATGATAAAGATTATGAAAAAATATAAGTTTTTAATTTATGAGATTTATTAGATAAAATTCTTGTGTAAGAATTTAAAGATTAATTTTTCATATTACTGTAGCTCATCAAATCCCCCAAACGCGATTTTACTGCAGCGGTCGTAAATCTATGCGGATGTTGAGGCGGTATACGCACCTTCGCGCGGAAGACCTAGTAGACAAACTCGATAAGGTTAAAAAATATGCAATCAATGATGAATAATTTCTATCAATAATGTGATTTTGATAGCCTTTCATGCCGTTGAATTATAACAATATTTTGTTTTATGTAAATGAGTGATGACCAAATCACTATAGGTTGGTAAGGACATATTAGATGTCTTGGTATTCGAGGATGGGGTGTTTTGGTCTTATAAATCAATTGCTTATATTTGACCTTTTTCTGGATATGTCAAAAGATACGCTCACTTACTCAAAACGCGGTGGACGTACCAATGACAACGGAAGAATACATGCTTCAAGAGTATGGCCCTCTGATGAGCCTGGGAGACATTGCGAATTTACTGGGGCGGTCTCCCGATGGGGTCCGAGTCGCCCTTTACTCTGACACGGATGTTTCCCGGAAACTTAAGCCGACGATGCTTCGGGTTGGCCGGCGGGTCTATTTTCGTACTCTTCAAGTCAAAGATGCGCTAACCCTCGAAGGCGATAGCAGCGATTCAGCTGTCGTAAAAAGCGTATGAATCAAGCAATCAAGGTCAGGCGGCGCGCATTTTCTGTAGTACCTGATGACATCCTGGCTGATGAGCGCCTGAGCTGGCGAGCCCGCGTACTACTCGCTTGGATGCTTGGGAGAAGCCCGGATTTCGACCTGCGAATCTGGTACATCCGCAAGGTCTTTCGGATTAGCCAGCAACAGTGGGTGAAAGCGCGCAAGGAAATGCAGGCGGTTGGTTATTTTCAGCAAGAGCGAATCCAGGGCGAAAAAGGGCGGCTTCAATGGGTCCACTTTGTTACCGATACCCCAGAACCGCCATCCCCCCAAAAACCACCTAATGGTAAACCATGTGCTGGCGAACAATCAGATGGGTCCCCAATACATGGTGAATAGGGGGATAAACCAAGATGAGTATTACCAACAAGAGTAATACCAAGAAGAGATTACTATTCGGAACCTAGCAAACAGAGCCTTAACACACCGCCCCCCGGCCCGTACCGGGCCTGGGTGAGAAAGGCGCCTTCGGCGCGGGTTCAACCGATTAATTCAAGGGAACCGAGAGTGTGAGTCCTTCGCATACGATTCATTACCGTGACATTGATAGGTACTGCGACAGTCTTGAACGAGTAGGAAATGTGAATATTATCTTGAAAGCCAATCGAATCAACGGCTACGCACTCTGGATTGAAAACGTAGGTGACATACGGAAAGTCGTTGATGATCGCGGTAACCAAGTCTGGTTTAGAACAGTAGACCAAGCGTTGGAGGAACTCATTAACATTTCTTATTTAAGCAATCAGATTACTGTTGATAAAACCAATTGGTGACGCTGGGAGCTTCTTCCAACATTTTTTCTTAACTGGGTATCGCCCATCTACTTAACCGGCTCCGCGCTGCGCCCGGTATGACTTGCTGGAATAGACGGCATGACTACGTGGAAAGGCACGTTGTGATAGCCCGATAGGGTGCGCTCCTGGATGGGGAGCAAGACCGCTGCTGATGTGTAAGCGTTCATTCCACGACGTTCTGCCACCCTGCTGAAAATCGCCCTACAGTAACCTCACACTTTCCAACACGAGGTTACCCCCATGAGAAAGCACCGCACACCCGAACAGTGGCAGGCTCTGGTCAATCAGCAGCGTGACAGTGGTCTGTCAGCTTCGAAGTTCTGCAAACAAGAGAACATCGGCTACGCCAGTTTCTGTAACTGGCGCAAGCGCCTGTCCGATCAGGCGGCCGGTGACTCAGCGGATTCCGGCGAAGCCGGTTTTCTGGACCTGTCCTCTCTGATGGGTGCGGCGCAGTCCGGCCCAGGCTGGAACATTGTGCTGAGCCTG
>NZ_FODB01000012.1 GCF_900110265.1 Vreelandella aquamarina
CGTTGCGTGATCTGGCGGCAATGGAAGCGCCCACAAACCCGGCGCCGGAAACTCCTGGCACTGGGTCTGGACGAGCAACGTGCCTGGAAGTCAGCGGGAAATGGTCGAGGCCCTTGGTGGAACGCCGGAGCGTCGCACATGAATCAGGCCCTGCCACGGAAGTGGTTCGACCGTCTGGGTCTGATCTCGGTACTCGATACGGTAAGATGGCTTAGTCGTTCTTCATGAACCGCCGTGGTACGGAACCGTATGCCCGGTGGTGTGGGAGGGCGCCGGGGGTGACCCCGGCCCCTACCCGATTCTGCCCACTATATCAACGTGGCGCGATAGACAGGAGCAACAAGGCGGTGGCAAAAGCAAAAAGTGCCTTTGTCTGTACTGAATGTGGTGCAGAGTATCGTAAATGGCAGGGCCAGTGTACGAGCTGCCAAGAGTGGAACACGCTAACGGAGGTCAAGCTGGCAAGCGCTCGGCCCGGTAGCGGCACCACTACCGGGCGCGCCGGGTACGCAGGCGATCTATCACGAGATGTAGTCGACCTCAGTAATGTCGATTTAAGCGAGGTGCCAAGGCTGAGCTCCACCTTTGCAGAGTTTGACCGCGTGCTAGGCGGCGGCTTGGTGCCGGGCTCCGCCGTTTTGTTGGGTGGCAACCCAGGGGCTGGTAAATCGACGCTGCTGCTACAAACTGCCTGTAAGCTTGCCCAGCAGCGGCGTATTCTCTACGTCACGGGGGAGGAGTCGCTTTCCCAGGTGGCTATGCGCGCCCACCGCCTGCAGCTACCCACTAACGGGCTGAAGATGCTAGCGGAAACCAGCGTAGAGACGATCCTCGCGGTGGCCGAGCGGGAGAAACCGGAAATACTGGTGATTGATTCCATCCAAACCATGCACTTGGAAGATATCAGCTCTGCCCCTGGCGGCGTTGCCCAGGTACGCGAATCCGCTGCTGCGCTTACCCGCTTTGCCAAGCAGACTAATACCGTGCTGCTGCTGGTGGGTCACGTCACCAAGGATGGCACCCTTGCGGGCCCCAAAGTGCTAGAGCATATGATTGACGCCTCGCTGCTGCTGGAAGGCGGTGCCGACTCCCGCTTTCGGACGCTGCGTGGGCAGAAGAATCGCTTTGGCGCGGTCAATGAGTTGGGCGTATTCGCCATGCTGGAGCAGGGGCTGAAAGAGGTGAAAAACCCCAGCGCGATATTTCTTTCGCGTCAAGAGGAGCAAGCGCCGGGCAGTCTCGTCATGGTGGTGTGGGAAGGTACGCGACCCATATTGGTAGAGGTCCAAGCGCTGGTGGACGAGTCGGCACTAGGTAACCCGCGCCGCGTTGCCGTGGGGGTAGATCAAAACCGCCTCGCCATGCTATTAGCCGTTCTTAACCGTCACGGCGGACTGTTTACCGGCGATCAGGATGTATTTCTTAACGTGGTGGGCGGTGTCAAAGTGCTGGAAACCAGCGCCGACCTTGCCGTGCTGCTGGCGGTGGTTTCCAGTCTGCAGAACCGGGCTCTGCCCAAAGAGCTGGTCGTGTTTGGTGAAGTGGGCCTGTCTGGCGAGATACGCCCGGTACCCAGCGGCCAAGAGCGTATTGCAGAAGCCGCCAAACACGGCTTTTTACGCGCCATCGTGCCCCGTGCCAATGCGCCCAAGCAGGCGCCGAAAGGAATGGAAGTAATCCCCGTGGATAAATTGAGCGATGCTCTGGAAGCGCTGTAACCTCAGCTATGCTTATCATAAGGGCAGCTAAAGCCAAGGGTAGCGCGCTGCCCGTCATGGATGAAGCCCACTGGCAGTGGCTCTGCGACCCGCAAACTTCTGGCGGGCTGCTGATTAACGTAGACCCCGCATGGGAAGATGACGTTGAGCGTATTGGTCGTGAGTACGACCTAACGTTGGAGCCGTTCGGTACCCTAAAAGCACCCCAGGGAGACGCTAAAATCGAGGTTATTGGATGACCCTGCCGGGGGCGGTCAACCTACCGCTGATGGTGGATGAAGAGCGCCACCAGGTAGGCATTGCCTACAAGCAGCAGGGCCAGCAAGCCGCCATCGCGCTGGGTGAGCAGCTGGAAAGCGCAGCGCCAGCAGCTCTGCCAACGGATTGACGAAGCCGCGGCGGCAGGTGGTGGGGGTTAAGCGTGTTTCAGCCACTGGGTCATGACGCGATCTAACAGCGGTGCCAAGCGCTGAAAGCGCGTGGGGTCTTCCAGTATCTGCTCATCGGTTTGCACAAAGAGCCCGCTGGAAGGGCTTTTCGCCGTGGGCCGCTCGTTGGCGTTCAGCAGCGGTGCTACGCTGGCCTGGGTCGTTTCAAAGTGGCATAGCAGGCCCGCCACGCGGCCTGCGTCCCAGCTAAACCCTTGCAGCGGGGAGGCGGCACTGCCGCCTAATGGTAGCGCGCCATCGGGTAGGCTAAACACCAGGCGGTGCCACATAAAGGCCTCAAACTGCTCGGGTAGGTCGAAGGTGCTTTCCGGGGCTAGGGTGACAGTATGCCAGCCGGTTTCGGGGTAGGTGCCTGGGGCGACGACCGCCTCAAGCGCTTCCGCGATCCATAGCGCCCCTAGGCCAATGCCCAGAATAGGTTTTTGGCCGTCCAAGTAGCGATTGATCAGTTTGCGCTCCGCTTTATGCCAAGCGGGCGGTTCGCTCAACAGGGCTTCGGGGCCATCTAGCACGATGAGCGCATCGCACTCCCCAGGGCGAGGCGTGAGTTCGCCCGCGTAGAGGTGAAAAACGGTGTAACTATGGCCCATACTCTCAAGCCAGTCGGTCAGACGGGCGGGACCATGGTCAGGGCCGTGCTGTAGCAGATGAATATGCATGGTAATCTCCTCGCCGGCCGAGCACATCAAACGCCGCGGGGTCGCCCGCTGCGTGGGTGCGACGATAACGCATCGCGTTCATTTCACCAACTCAGTTTCACAGACTCAGTTTCATAGACTCAGTTTCACAAACATAGTGACCCAGGAAATCAGCATGGTGGCTAAACCCCAAGGATTTTATCAGCGGCTTCAACTGCTGCCGCTGCCCGCCCAGCAAGCATTTATGGCAGCGCTGTGCGAGCGGCTGTTACCCAACTACGCCCTTTATGAGCAAACCAGCGGCCATGGCGATGGGCACACCCTGCGCACTGTGCTGAATCTTGTATGGGAGCGCCTTAGCGTACCCAACGCCAGCATCGACTTTGCCCGCCAAGCGGAAAAGCTGGCCGAATGCGAGCCGCCGGAGGGCGATGAGAGTTTTGGCGCACGTCGGGCGCTGGATGCGGTCGTGTCGATCTCTGCGTTACTCGATACGCTGCAAGGCGAATCCCCCGAAGCCGTGCTGGATGTCAGCCGCACCTCGCGGGCTGGTGTACGGGCGTTCATCGAACTCACCGAAGGGGAAGTGGACGCTCAAGCATTGGCGCTGATCATTCGCGACCATCCGCTGATGGAAGACGAAAACGACTTCCAAGATGCGGTTCTGGAAGCGGTCAGCGGGTCGATCAATAAAACAACACTCAAAGAGATTCGCACGCTTGGGCGCAATAACGGCATTAGTAATTTGGGGCTAACACTGGATGAGGAAGCCGGGGCAGAGTAACTGCCCCAGCCTAAAACGTCGCGCGGCTTATAAGCGCATTTCAATGCCGCGCTCGGCCATATAGCGTTTTGCTTCTGGAATGGTGTACTCGCCAAAGTGGAAGATACTCGCCGCCAGCACCGCATCGGCACCGCCTTTAAGCACGCCATCCACCAAGTGATCTAAATTGCCGACGCCGCCGGAAGCAATTACCGGCACGCTCACCGCTTCAGAAATGGCATGGGTGACGCCTAGGTCAAAGCCAATCTTCGTGCCGTCGCGGTCCATGCTGGTCAGCAGCAGCTCGCCTGCGCCAAACTCGACCATTTCCTTGGCCCACTCCACCGCATCCAGGCCGGTGGGGCGACGGCCGCCGTGGGTGAAAATCTCCCAGCGGTCAGGCTCGCCTTCCTTAGACACTTTTTTAGCGTCAATCGCCACCACAATGCACTGGCTGCCAAAACGCTCGGCGGCTTCACGCACAAATTCGGGGTTCGTCACCGCCGCGGTATTGATTGAGACCTTATCGGCCCCAGCGTTCAGCATGGTGCGGATATCGTCGCAGGTACGAATGCCGCCTCCCACGGTTAAGGGAATAAACACCTCACCCGCAATACGCTCGACCATATCCACCGTGGTGGCGCGGTCTTCGTGGCTCGCGGTGATATCAAGAAAGGTGATTTCATCGGCACCCTGCTGGTTATAGCGCTGAGCGATCTCCACCGGGTCGCCCGCGTCACGAATACCCACAAAGTTAACGCCTTTCACCACGCGCCCGGCATCCACATCCAGGCAGGGGATAATGCGTTTGGCTAAGCTCATTCGCTACCTCCACTCAACTGATCGCTTAAGCGCTGGGCTTCAGCGACATCCAGGCTGCCTTCGTAAATCGCCCGTCCGGTAATTGCGCCCAAAATGCCGCTATCGGCGACATCGCACAGGGCACGAATATCGTCCAGATTGGTTACGCCGCCGGAGGCGATCACCGGTAGGCCGCCTTCGCGGGCCAGTGCGGCGGTGGCTTCCACATTGACACCCTGCATCATGCCGTCGCGGGCAATATCGGTGTACACAATGCTGGAAACACCGTCGTTAGCGAAGCGCTTGGCAAGCTCGGTAGCTTTGACGGTGGAGACTTCTGCCCAGCCATCGGTGGCCACATAGCCATCTTTGGCATCCAGGCCAACAATAATGTGGCCAGGGAAGGCGCGGCACATTTCACCCACAAACTCAGGCTCTTTGACCGCTTTGGTACCGATGATCACGTAAGAAACACCGGCGCTGAGGTAGTGTTCAATCGTCTCTGCCGAGCGGATGCCACCGCCAATTTGAATCGGCAGGTTCGGGTAAGCGCGGGCAATGGCGGTGACCGCCTCACCGTTCACCGGCTTGCCTTCAAAGGCACCGTTCAAATCCACTAGGTGCAAACGGCGCGCGCCTGCTTCTACCCAGCGCGCGGCCATGGCCACCGGGTCGTCGCCGTAGGAGGTCGCATCGTCCATGCGGCCCTGCTTTAAGCGCACACACTGGCCGTCTTTGAGATCGATCGCGGGAATTACCAACATAGTGAAACCTCTCAGGGCGTCCAGGTGACAAAATTTTCCAGCAGGCGCAGGCCCGCACGGGAGCTTTTTTCCGGGTGGAACTGCACGGCAAAGGTGGCGTCGCGGCCAATCGCCACGTGAGCGCTCACACTGCCGTACTGGGTGGTGCCGAATACCTGGGCATCGTCGGCGGCATTGACGTAATAGCTGTGCACGAAATAGAAGTGCTCATGATTATCGATGCCTGCCCAGAGCGGGTGGTCGTGGTGTTGATTCACCAGGTTCCAACCCATGTGCGGTACTTTCAAGCGCTGCTCTTGCGCGTCGCGCATATTGGCCGGGAAGCGGTCTACGCTGCCTTGGAAAAACCCCAAACAGTCCACGCCGCCATTCTCTTCGCTGCGCTCCATCAGCATCTGCTGGCCCACGCAAATGCCCAGCAGCGGTTTGGCTTGGCGGGTTAACACGTCATCCACTAGGCCGCGCAGTTCGGTGCGTTCGAGTTCGCCAACGCAGTCACGAATCGCCCCTTGGCCCGGCAGCACTAGACGGGTAGCGCCCAGAATACGCCGTGGGTCGCGGGTGATGATCACATTCTCATGGGTGACGTGCTCAAGCGCTTTAGCCACGGAGTGTAGGTTGCCCATTCCATAATCGATTACCGCAATGGTCATGAAGCGCTCCTTAAGGTCGTGGGCGATAGATTCGTAGGCGAGAGGCGTGCCGTTACGCCGCTAACCGCAACGATCGGCATTATAAGCTGCCTTTGGTAGAGGGCATTTGCCCAGCCATGCGCGGGTCTTCCGCAACGGCCATACGCAGTGCGCGGCCAAAGGCTTTGAAAATGGTTTCGGCCTGATGGTGAGCATTAAAGCCTTTTACGTTGTCGATATGCAGCGTCACTCGAGCATGGTTCACAAAGCCTTGGAAAAATTCCCAGAACAGCTGCGTATCCATACTGCCAATGGTATCGCGGGTGAACTCGACATTCATATAAAGGCCGGGGCGGCCGGAGAAATCAATCACTACCCGAGAGAGCGCCTCATCCAGCGGCACATAAGCGTGGCCGTAGCGGTAGATGCCGCGCTTATCGCCAATGGCCTCGTTGAATGCCTGGCCCAGGGTGATGCCCAAATCTTCAACGGTGTGGTGGTCGTCGATATGCAGGTCGCCTTTGGCATGAATATCGAGATCTACCATCCCATGCCGAGCCACTTGATCCAGCATGTGGTCTAGAAACGGAACGCCAGTTTCACAGTTCAAGCGGCCTTCGCCGTCAAGGTTGACGCTGACCGTAATCTGCGTTTCGTTGGTGTCACGGCTTACCGTGGCAATACGCGCTGACATGTTGCATCTCCTGCGCCGGGGCGCACTCTGAGGAATAATCGGCGGGCAGCAACTGCGGCCAAAACAACCATTATAGAGAATCGGCGCCCCCATCCGCTACAATGCGGGGAATGTCGCCGCTGTTTGCGGCGCTAACATAGCAGCCTAGCTGCGTTGGCAACGAGGATTTCACCATGCCGGTGACACTGCAATATGTCGACCAGGCCCGTTGGGAAGCAGAAGAGCAGGTGCGCATCGACTTAGTGCGCATATATGAAGACGCGCCCCAAGAGCGCATGCCCACTCCCACGGTTTTGCCATTTATCGAACAGCATTTAAAGGAACAGCAATTTTTTGCCTGTGCCCACTTCAATGACCGCCTGTTAGGCGCGGTGGCGGTGCAAGAAGCCGACGACCGCGCCTGGTGGCTGTCTGAGCTATGCGTGCGTAAAACTACGCGTCGTCGCGGTGTCGGCTCACGGCTGATGGCGCTAGTGGGCGAGCAAGCCAAGCAAGATGGCCGCGTACTGCGTATTGCTACCACCACTCTGCCGCTGGCAGACCGAGTACTGCTATCGAAATTAGGCTTTCGACCCGTTGCCGAGACCTCGTCTTCTGCCCCGGACCTGCCGGCGACCAGTGATTTTGTTGAGCTAGACCCACAAGGAAAAGGGTAATGAAACAGCTATTACGTATTTTGCTGGCCGCCATAGGCATTTTAGCCATTATGGCAGTGGCCGCCGTGGTGTACGTCACCACCTTTTTAGACCCAGAAGACTTCAAACCACGCTTAACCGCTGTGGTAGAGGAGCAAACCGGCCTGAACTTAGCTCTGGAAGGCCCGATTACCTGGTCGTTTTACCCTCGTATTGGTGTCAGCGTTGAGCAGGCGCGCGCCTGGCTGCCTGATCAAGCACAAGATGAAACCGCCTTCGCCGCCATTAACCGTGCTGAAGTGAGCGTTGCCTTTGCTCCGCTGCTGCGCGGAGAGATTGCCGTGGATGGCCTGACGCTGGATGGCATGCGCCTCAATTTGGAGAAGAACGCTGAAGGCGAGGGCAACTGGCAGCCGCTGTTGGAGCGACTCTCTGAGCACAACAACGAATCCGCTGAAACCGTGCTAGCTCCGGCAAGTGCTGGCCCCAATGCCGATGCAGGCAGCCTCTCGGTGGTATTAAGCATCGCCAGCGTCGAAGTAAAAAATGCTGATATTCGTTACCGCGATGAGCAGAATCAAGCGCTCTGGCGGGTTCAGCCGCTGAATATTTCAGGCACCAATGTGAATCCGGTGCGCTCCTTCCCGCTAAAAGCCATGTTCACGCTTACTAAGCATGACCGGCTGGATGCCGAAGAGCTTGAGCGCGCGCCAAACATGACCAGCGAGGTAAATCTTGAAACACGCCTGCGGCTTGGCCTAGAAGATGAACAGATCATCTTTGAAAACACCCAGCTAACCACGCATACCCGTCAGGGCGAAGCCAGCGAACCGCAGCAGCTCAGCTTAAAAGCGGCTGAAATTGTTGCCCGTTTAGCTGAGCAACAACTAAGCGTTACCGAAGGCGTGCTGGAAGCTGGGCTGCGCCACCCAGAAAACTGGCAAGGCAGTCTTGCCGTTGCCCTAGCATTTGGCCTGGAAACCGATTTTGCCGCCCAAACCGCGCAGCTTAAAGAGGTTCAGCTCACCGGGCCGGACGGCCTGCGTGTAAGCGGCCACTTGAATGTCGAGCAACTGCTGGACGCGCCGCAGTACAGCGGGCAACTGACCGCCGCGCCGTTTACGCTGCGGCCTTGGATTTCCCGCACGGGTGTGAAGCTTAATACTGCTAGCGAAGCCGCACTTAGCGATGTCGCGCTCACCAGCCCCATCGAAGGCAGCTTGAAGCGTATCTCCCTGCCGCGCCTCTCGCTGGTGGTGGATGACAGCACCTTTACCGGCGATATTGCCGCCGCGCTGGATGGTACCCAGCTCTCCTTCAACCTAGAAGGCGATACGCTCAATCTGGATCACTACCTGCCTGGCCCCGAAACCGCGCAGCAAGCCAGCCGTGGCCTGCTGCGTAAAGCCTTTGCTCAAACCAGCGGAACGCTGCTGCCCCAGGCATGGTTAAGTACGCTCACCCTTCAGGGCGATTTGAGCGTCGACCAACTGCTACTGGCTGGGCTGACTTTTGACGATACCCAGCTGGCGCTGCGCGGTGAAAACGGCAACCACCGCCTCACTGCCTTTGAGTCCCGTTTCTACGAAGGGGAGTTGAGCGCCACCGGCCAGCTGGATGCCACCAGTAATGTACTGGAGTGGCAGCTCTCGCCCAGCATTAGCAATGTGCAGGTCGCGCCGTTAATCGAAACCTTTAGCGAAGAAGAGGCCCCGCTGCGCGGACGCTTCAACCTAGACGGCGCGCTGACTACCCAAGGCAACCGCCGCGATGTGCTCACCAGCAACCTCAACGGCGAATTAACCGCGCGGCTCAACGATGGCGTGATTCTACGCACCAACATCTCCCGAGAGATGTGCGAGCTGGTCGCCCAGCAGGAAGGCCAGCAGGTAGAGCGCGAATGGCACCCAGACACTCGCTTTGAACGCTTTGACGCCACCTTCCAAGTGCGCAATGGCATTGTAGAGAGTGACGACCTGCTGATTACCCTGCCGGGCATCGACGTGCAAGGGGAGGGTGACTTCAACCTCAACAGCCTCAACTTCACGACACAGGTGAACGTACGGCTAGTGGATACCGCTGACGCTGCTTGCCAAGTCAACCCACGGCTTCAGCAGCTATCGCTGCCGGTACGCTGTGAAGGCCATGTAGGCGATGACAAAACCCAGTGGTGCCGTTTCGACCGCACCGCCTTCGAAGCATCGGTTGTTGATTTGCTGCGTAACGAAGCCGGGAGCCGAGTAGAAAAAGAGCTAGAAGAGCGGATTGGTGAATCCATTGACCGCATTGATGAGCGCTTAGGCGAAGGCGCAGGCCAAGAGCTGCGTGACGGTATTCGTCGCCTGTTTAACTAACCAAAGACGGCTTAACGCCTAACCGCGTTAACGCAACACGCACCGCACGCGCCGGCCTTACCGCCGGCGCTGTCGTTCATAGCGAGTGTTTAAGGAATAACAATGGCCGATATGCCCACGCCGTGCCTACCGGCGGAAGAGTTTCAACACCGGCTGCTCACTTGGTTTGACAAGCATGGCCGCCACGACCTGCCTTGGCAGTCGCCCCGCAGCGCCTACCGGGTGTGGGTGTCTGAAATTATGCTGCAGCAAACCCAAGTGACTACAGTGATTTCCTACTTTGAGCGCTTTATGGCCCGCTTCCCCACGCTGGAAGCCCTGGCCACCGCGCCGCAAGATGACGTATTGCACCACTGGACGGGCCTGGGCTATTACGCCCGTGCCCGCAACCTGCACAAAGCGGCCCAGGTCGCCATGGAAGAGCACGGTGGCGAGCTACCCACCGAGAGCGTAGAAACGCTGATGGCGCTACCTGGTATTGGCCGCTCTACCGCTGGCGCGATTATCGCCCAAAGCACCGGCCGGCAGGCCGCTATTCTGGATGGCAATGTAAAGCGCTCGCTCACCCGTCTACACGCGGTAGCGGGCTGGCCGGGCAAGCCAGCAGTAGAACGCTCGCTGTGGGCGCTGGCCGAATACTTTACGCCCACCACACGGCTGGCGGATTACACCCAAGCCGTGATGGATTTTGGCGCGACACTGTGTAAGCGCAGCAACCCCGACTGCTCGATATGCCCGTTTAGTGACGTATGCCGCGCCTACGCCCAAGGCGAGCCGCAGCGCTACCCAGTATCTAAGCCCAAAAAAGCCACTCCCACCCGTGAGACCATTATGCTGATGCTACGCGACCCGCAAGGGCGCGTGTGGCTAGAGCAGCGGCCACCCAGCGGCCTATGGGGCGGTTTATGGAGCCTGCCGCAGTTTGAACGCCACAGCGAACTCAACGACTGGCTGGAAGACAACACCAAAGCCCCCGAGCGTCACGCTGCGCTGCCCAGCTTCACCCATACCTTCAGCCACTTTAAGCTGGTGATTACGCCGCAGCCTGTTACCTGCGAACGAATCAGCGGCGTTCGCGAAAGCGGCGTATGGTATGACGTTAATCATCCACCTGCGCTAGGCTTAGCGGCACCGGTCAAATCGCTGTTAAGCCAGCTGGCACCGTTTACCCTAGATCCAACCCCAGGGCCTTCTTACTAACACCACAGGCTGACAGCCACCTACACACAACGTACTCAATAGGAGCACGCCATGAGCAACACGGTTTTCTGCCGTAAGTACCAACAAGAGCTACCCGCGCTGCCGTTCCCGCCGCTACCGGGTAAGCAGGGCCAAGAAATTCAGGCCACGGTATCTAAAAAAGCGTGGGAAGAGTGGCAGGCGCTGCAAACCCGCCTGATCAATGAGAAGCACCTCAACATGCTGGAGCCAGAAGCACGCGCCTATCTAATGGATCAGATGCAGCGCTTCCTAGATAACGAAACCACCGACCAAGCAGAAGGGTACGTGCCGCCCAGCCAGGCATAAACCTAGAAACGCAGCGCAAAGCCACGAATGGCGTGGCCTTTGCCGTTTTTGGTTTAACGCCTGATGTGCCCTAAGCACGTGACTAGAAAGAAAGTTTCACAAAGGTGTTGACGAAAAGAGGAGCTTTTGGTTTAATACGCACCGTTGGCAAGGGCCAGATAGCTCAGTTGGTAGAGCAGGGGATTGAAAATCCCCGTGTCGGCGGTTCGATTCCGTCTCTGGCCACCACAACGTTGGGGTATCGCCAAGTGGTAAGGCACCGGTTTTTGGTATCGGCATTCCCAGGTTCGAATCCTGGTACCCCAGCCATTGCCAACAAGATTTCTTGTTGATTGGCTAGTCTAACGGCAACCCAATCAAGTTCTCAAGAAAATGCGAAGCGCCGACATAGCTCAGTTGGTAGAGCAACTGACTTGTAATCAGTAGGTCCCGGGTTCGACTCCTGGTGTCGGCACCACTTAAGTGGTTGATAAGCAAAGCATTTGAGATAATGATCAAGCCGCCTTTCGAGGCGGCTTTTTCGTATGTGTCTACAAAGTGTCTACAGCGGTAGACATAGCCAGGGGATTGTACTTGGTCGCTTCCTCCAGGTGATCCGGTGCAAAGTGTGCGTAACGCATGGTCATGGTGATCGACTGATGACCAAGTATTTGTTGCAGCACCAGGATGTTTCCCCCGTTCATCATAAAGTGACTCGCAAACGTGTGACGTAGTACGTGGGTTAACTGTCCTTCCGGTAGTTCTATCTTGAGTTCTTTAATGACGCGGGCAAAAGCTTTGTAGCGGTTGCCGAATAGGCGTCCGAGCTTTCGTCGCTGGCGTAGCTGCTTGGCCAAGTCGGGGTCGATGGGGACGGTGCGGGTTTTGCCTGACTTGGTACCCACAAAGACGATGCGATCCTGACGGACGTTTTCCGCTCGAAGTGTTTGGGCTTCGCCCCAGCGTGCGCCGGTCGAGAGGCATATCACGGTGATGTAATAGCAGTCGTCAGTCTCCTGGGCGCGGAGGTGGTCGAGTAGCCGTGCGATCTGGTAGCTGTCGAGGTAGCCTTTTTCGGTTTCGTCGGTGCGTACCTTACGGACTTTTTGCATCGGGTTGCCGTGTGGCCACAGCGATAAGCGCTCTAACTCTGAAAACACCGCGGTTAGATAGGTGTGTTCGTGGTTGATGGTGTTGGCTTTGACTTCCTTTAGCCGTTGGGCGCGGTACTCGACCCACTGCTGGGCCGTGAATTTTTTAGCGAGTGGGTTGCCCAGGGCGTTGGCGAGTTTGCGGAGTGAGCGAACGCGATCCGGCGCACTCTTCAAGGTGTGACCGTGGTGTTCGTACCACTGCTCGACAAGATCTAGCAGACGCCTTTTATCGCTGCGGAGGTCGGACATATCTTCACCGGCAGCCCCTTGCCCCATGATTTTGGCTTCGAAGCGTTTAGCGACGGATTGCTGCTTGAAAATACGGCGTACCCTTGGGCCATAACGACCCGCTGGCCAGCAGTCGACTTGCCAGCCCGTTTTGACTTTCTTAATGCCCATGCTTACGCCGCCTTGCCTACTAATCGTCGTTCTATAAGCTTCTGTTCGACTATCTGTCGGAATTGGCCGGAGTCGACCCCGCGACGGCGGTAGTATTCTGCTAGGTCTTCCCAAATGCCGGAGCGTTGGAGGTAGCGAACGGCTTGATGGGTGCGGAAGCCTTGGCGGGCGTAGATGCTAATGAGGTTGCCAAACGCGAGAGTAACGTTCTTTTCATTGCCCAGCCCAGGCTCTTTGCGCGCTCGTTTGTACATGAACCCAGGCTCATGGCAGTAGAAGCGGGCATCTTCCTGCATGACTTGCCATGCGGGATCAATCAAATTACGGCGTGCATCCAGGCGGTAAGACTGCATCGCGGTACGCCAGAGGCCGGAGAGATGCGGTACCACATCAATGAAGCGGTTAAAGCCGTGGGAGTCGTCCAGAACTTCGCCGGTATCAACGTTGCAGGGGATGCCTTGGGCGAATTCTCTCAGCACTGATTGATGAAAGCGCAGTTCGATACGCCAGACGGTTTCTTCTGGGTTGTAGGTGCCGTTTAGGTCGTCATCGACGGCGTTTTGCCAGATGCCTTCCCAGAAGTGCATTTTGTCGCGGTGCTTGGCTTCTAAGGTCTTGTTGTAGATACAGCATTGCAGCGCGCCTGCTGTGCCAAACATGTAGGTTTCACCGCGTCCGTAAGTAGTTGCAATGGTGTTGTGAGCAAACTCTAAGTCGTCGATGCCGTCGATCCGCATGATCTTCTTGGAGCGGGTAACGAAGCACTCCATAAAGTCCTTGGGTGGCTCCCAGCCTTGTACGTCTAACGCTAAGTGTATTGCACAGCCAATCGGTTCAACGTGGGAAAGCATGTGTGCCGCGATGTTATACATGAAGTCTTGGCACTGCTGCGGGCTGCGCTCCTGAATGAAATGCGGAGAGAGTTCAATTTTCAGGTGGGTTCCGATGGTGTCTATCTTGGTGTGCCGTGCCTGGAAGAATACGATCACGCCTAGCTCATTGTTTTGCAGGCGGTAGCGGAAGCCGGAACCGGCCGCACCGGCCCCCACTGCCCACTCCACGTCAAAGAGGTTCATGGTGGCCCCTTTGCCTTCGTTGTAGACCTCGATAATTTCATTGAAATGGTGCAGGCAAGGCTCGCCCTGGTAGAGCTGCCGTACCGTGTCCACGCCTGCATTCAGTAAACGAAGTTCGTTAAGCTCACGCTGACCTGCCGAGCTAATCAACAGTTTTCCAAACGGGTCTTGCTCGCCTTTTTCCAGTGACGTAAGTGAGTAACGGTTCCAGCGTTCCATGACCTATTCCCTTAATTTTTTAAATGTTGGTACGTGCTGTAATGAGCTGTTTTAACGGGTTTCTTTGTTACTCTGCGAGACGTGTTACAGGGATGGTCTCGACCTCCCGCCGCCAGCCCGTCACCCCCTGCTGCGCATAGGGTGACGGGCTGGCGGCAGGCGGTATGCGTTCATTTATTTGGGTCGCGTCATAGCGGGGTAACACGGTGGCTTGAAGCAGTACGTGTAGGTTGGTGCGCTGGGTAGAGGTGGATTCGTTTTGGAATAAACGACCGGCAACAGGGACGCTAGAGAGGCCTGGAACGCCAGAGACCTGGGAACGGTCATCTTGTGACGAGAGGCCACCGAGTAGCAGGGTTTGGCCGGAGCGAATTTGTACGGTGGTGTTGATTTGGCGCTGGTTGGTGATGATGTCAGACGCAAGTAGCGAGTCCGTAAGAGAGTCGGCAGAGGTGGTGATATCCATGATCACTAAGCCGGAGGCGGTGACGACCGGCAGCACGTTTAAGCGTATGCCTACGTCACGGCGTTCAATGGTCTGGAAGGGGCTGTTAACGTCCGCTGATTCGCCAGTGACGCGACCCGTGACAAACGGGACATTCTGACCAATGGAAATGGTGCCACGCTTACCGGAAAGCGTGAGAATTTGCGGTGTGGATAACACGTTAGAGCGTGAGTCACGCTGTAAGGCATTGATCGCAAACGCCAGAATATCACCGTCGAAGATCCCGAAGGTACCACCGGAGGAGGCTAGCGACGTTCCCAGATTGGCGGTGTTAAAGCCACCTGCCACGCGAGAACCCGTAGTCGGTGTAGTGCGTCCAAGCGCTACGCCAAGATCGAAGGTATCCCCATCGGTGGTTTCAAAAATCACTGCCTGGATGAGTAGCTGGGGGTGTGCAACGTCTACTTGGGGGATGAAGCCTTGAAGTTGTTCAAGCTGCTTTTCTGGGCCCTTGGCAAGTATGGCGTTTGAGGCATGAAGTACCTGAACCCGTGGCGGTGTGGTGCCTTCCTGAGTGTTTTGCGTGAGAAAGCTGGTGACCAACGGCGCAATATCATCAGCACGCACGTTATCAAAGGCAAATAAATGAGTCGCCTGCGGTTCTGGCGGTGGCGTCAGCGTGGGCGCGTTGGTGATCGCGGCGGCGGGGTCGAGCGTTTCCTGCACCGGTGCCATATTCGTGGGCTGTTGTTGGCTAGACGGTGCCACGGTGGGCGGGTTGCCTGGGAGGATGGTGTAGCCGTGGGAACTCAACACGCCCTGGAAGAATTCGTCTAGCTGGTGATCGGGCACGTCGGGGGCGTAGACAGTGAGAGTGCCGGTGGCCGTGGGGTGAATCGCCAACGGGGTGTCGGTTTGTTCAACGTACCAGCGCACGAAGTCCCGAATGTCGGTGTCTTGCATTTGAATGGGCGTGGCGTGGGCGGTGCTGGTGAGCGTGGCCAGGGCGATGGCGGCGACGGTGTTAGCAGCGAACTTCTTCATGGGTGACTCCATTTTCTATGCGAACGAGGCAAGCATTCACGGGGACGATGGCGAAGCCTTGGCGGCTGAGGTCGTCGGTGGTGGACGTGTTGCGGTTGCTATCAATGAGGCGGTAGGTGGTGCGGTCGCCAAACTGGCTAAAGCTGGCGATGCGGGTCGTGCTGAGGTCGGGTAGTTGCTGGGGAGTGGCAGTGGGTTGTTCTTGGGCGCGAGCATTCACACGGTCGGCGACGAGTACCGATACCGTTAAGAACGCGCCCAGCCCAAACGAAGCCAGGGAGAGAAACGGGCGGTTAAAGCGTTTCCAATAAATACGGGTCATCTTCATGTAGAACCTCGCGTCACGCGGTACGCGGTGCATGCCGTGGGTGTACCAGGGCGGCAGCATGGAGTACGTGCCGTGGGGGTAGTGGTCGGAGAAGGCTTGTTTGGTGTCGTAAGCGGGGTAGAGGGCGCGGCCAGTGTAGGTCCAGCGTTCGACGGTCATGCTCTGGGGGGAATCCCCATATTTCACGATGCCGAGGTGAACTTTCGGTAATGGAACTTTTGAACCAGTGAAAAAAGAGTAAATACCGCCCACAAACGGTAGGGTGACGCGATCCAGGCGGCGGCAGTAAACGACGTGTTCTGCGAGTGCTACGCGAGCTTGCTTGTCCATGATCGACAGGTCTTGAATGAGGAAAATAATGTCCCATCCAAGTTTTCGGGCATGGAGAAACCAGTTAATAACGTCTTGGCGGCTTTTATCGTTCCAGGATCGGGCGTTGAACCACGTGCCGCATTCATCCAGCACTAATAAGCCGTTTTTATTTTCGTCGTAAGAGTCGGTACCGGTACCAATAGACTCCAGATCGGCCAGGACAGGTTTATCAGGGATGCGGTAGCAGAGGGTTTGCTTTGGATTTTCACCAATGAGCTTATCGAGGTTTAAGTCCAGGTTGGTGGCGACCTTGCAACCGCGATTGAGCTTATCCTTAATCTTACCCACGGCCACCAGGGTTTTTCCCGCGCCAAGTTTGCCGGTAACAACATAAACAGCCATTAGAGAACGGGCCTCCCTTGCTCCCAGTCGATTAACTGGCGTTTTTGCTGGAACACCCAAACAGCGACTTTGCTGCCATAGATGGCAGACATACAGGCTTCAAAGTTATTAGGCTTGATAGCGGCGATACCTTGGGAAAGGTCGGCAGGTAGGGAGGCACTAATGCCGCTAATGATGGCCGAAAACGTGACAGCAAGACCGACCAAAAGAGAGATGTAGAGCGTTGTCCAAATGAGGATGCCCGCTAAGCGGTTAGTGACTCGGGAAGCGATGCGGGTAACAATCCATTCCAGAATGCGGGTGACAAATGCAATCACCGCACCCATGCCAAGCATTGCAGGTAGCGCCATTTATGCAGTCCTCTGGCCAGAACGGAAGAACGTGTCGATCACACTAACGACCGTCCAGAAATAAATGATCCAGGAGAGCCAAGCCTTAATGGTGTTAAAGGCTTGGCAGGAAATTTCCATCACGCCGAACTGGAGCGGGGTGCAGGAGCCTGACGGTAATGAAGGAAGGCGAGAGACAACTTGATCAGCAATGCCAGAGCTAGACCCATCGCCGATTTGATCCATTAAGGTGTTAACCTCGTCGTTATAGCCTTGTTGCTCCTCGGCTAATCCATCGAGGGTTTGATCCATACTGGAGGAGTTAAAAAGGTCGTCACCGTTACCAAGGTCTTCGGTAAAACGAGAAGCAAGGTCATCGACGAGACCGTTAAACAGGTTCGAGATACCATCTAAAAGGCCATCCCCCTCGGTGCCTTCCCCATCGCTTTCACCTTCACCTTCGCCAGAGCCAAACGCATTAATGGCATCGACAATAGACGTGCCAAGGGCATCGAGAGAGCCAGACAATGTGCCGGTTTGATCATTTAATGCACCGGTAATGGTGTCAGTCTGGCTGTCGAGGGAGTTGGAAAGCGTATCTGTTTGATTGCTAAGCGCACCGCTCAAAGCATCTGTTTGAGCAGAGGTCGCGTTGTTTAGCTCATTGGTCTGATTGTTAATTGAACTAGTGACATCATTAGACAGGGCATTGATAGCGTTGCGGTTGGATTGGCCAGCGGAGCCGATAGCCTCAATAATGCCGGATTCGTCAAACTCAAAATCCGGTACGGTAGAGCCGCCACCAGAACTACCACCGCCACCCGAGGAACCGCCGGAACCATCGCCGGAATCGTTACCGCCATCACTGCCGCCGGAATCACCACCAGAATCGCCGCCATCGTTACCGCCTGGGTCGGTGGGGTCGGTAGGGTTTGTTGGGTCGGTAGGATCACCGCCGCCAGTATCACCACCAGAGCCGCCACCGGAACTCGGCTTTGAATAGGTATTGCCGTCTGAACCTACATATTCAAAATAGTCAGGCGCGCTATCCCAATCAACTAGATATGATTTATCACCAATCGCAACACAACTGGAGTTATCAGAGCAACCACCAGGAAGCTCCGTTAAATAATCGTTACCGGAAAAATCAACTACTGAAAACGTGCCGTCACCCTCTCCCCAAGCACCATTTAAAGGAGAGTCAGGAATATAAGCGCGAAGCTCACCAGTTGACTCTGAAACTATATCTAAAGTACACGAAACACCACCTCCTGCATCATAACAAGCAGAAACTGAACTACTAGCAGAAATAGAACAGGCACCACCATGAGTTTTTACAGAGCCGCCAGTTTGAAGATAATTAGCAGAAGATGGAGATACGTTGATAGATGAGCCGTTTTCAGAATTACATTCATCATCATCAAGAGCAGAAAAAAATATAGGCTCCTTTTCAACAAGATCATCTTCGGTAAGCGAAGAAAGACTCTTAGTGTATACCATATAATAAGTGTAACTGCCTTGAGTATAACTCCTAAGCCAACAAGCTTTCGTTGAAGTGCATCGTTCAGACATTAAACTCTGCGCTCTAGAAAGATCAGTAGTGGTATTACCATACCCAAAACTTTCAGCACGCCAAGCAAAAGAATAATCAGAAAACACCATTAAAAAAGGCGTTAAAGTGGATAATAAAACGGCTTTTTTAATCATGTTGTCCTCGTTATATAAAAAGGGGCGTTTCCGCCCCTTGGTTGTCCCTTGCTTAGCGGTATTAAGACGCGCGGTTGGCAAACTTCTTAAACAACTTGATGCCGATCAAAGCAGCGGTGATAGAAGCGACCACCGGCCATGCGTAACCGGCCATTTCAGTACCGGCGGCTTGCACCTCAGTAAAAGCTGCTGATGCGCCGGTAGCCTCCTGGGCGTGAGCAGCAGCGGAACCTAGAAGCAGGGCGGCACCGCCTGCAACCTTGGCTTTGGTGGTGTTGACGGTGGCGGCGAGGGTTTGAATAACGGTTTGCTTGGTCATGAGACTGACTCCATAAAGCGTTTTACAGATAAAATGATGTGTCCAAAGGCCCAACCGAGGGCGTAGGACGTGAAAAGGGTGCTAACCACAAACGTAAGGCTGGGATCGTTCATCGTTGCCCCCCATTTATCGCGCCGATCCCGAAAGCAAGGACGAGGCCGACGCAATAAACCAGGAGCCATAGACCTTCAGGTGTGCTTGTGTCCATGGCTCAAAATCCTATTTCTTGTCGCTGCTGGCAGACGGTGCGTGTTGGCTGCCGGTGGCGTTGGGTTTGCGGGCAGCAAGGACGTGCATGGTGGCTTTGCCGCCGGACGACCGAAATTCAATATCCAGTTCCAAGGCGCAAGGCATGTGAGGTGCAAATGCATGGAGCTGGTCGAGAATTTCATAAGGCGCTGACATGGTGCTGACTTGGTTGCCAAGCTGGTTATCGTTGTCAGACGCGGAAGGTTGCATGATGGTGACTTTTGCGCCTTTAACGCCGTTGTCCATGCTGTAGCGAGAGGCACCGATTACGTGGGCTTGAATGGTGTTGATCATGGTCATGTTTCCTTTTCGTTAGCGTTGGGTTCTGGCGGCTTGGGTTAAGCAGTAGTCCGCGAGAATGGCTAGCTCAGTGGTTTCAGGTGTAATGCCGGTCTGTACTAACGTCAGGTATTCCGCCTGGGCGTAGTAGGTCGCGGCTCGTGCGTAGTCCCGGCCGTGGAGGCACCGCTGGCCCCGCTCCCTCAAAGCTCGGGAATCAAGGCAGGGGGGTCCCCCTACCCGCCCTCCGTTTGCCCGTCGGTCTTTCTGCACGGCAGCCAACATCGGCCAGCCGGTCAACCCCTTTTTTAACCCCACAAAAAGGGGTTGACAGTCTGTCCGCTGCTGGCTAAGGACGCCGTGCGACCGAAGGGCGACGGATGACGGGCAGGGGGACATAGGGATCAGGCCTCGTTGCAGTGGGGAGCGGGGGAGGCGGCGCGGGAAAGCGACTCAAGCGGTGCTTTGTTGCCGTTCTCCAGTTGCGCTAGGCCGTACTCAATCAGCCGTTCAGAGAGGCCTGACGACGTTAAGCCGTTGGTGCCTGCCTGGATGAGGTGGCGGCTGTGGGTGTCGGGGTCGAGAAACACGCGGATGGGCTGTTTCTTTGCCATGTGCATAACTCCGTTGGGGCTAAAGGCCGTTGTGGATAACGGACGACGCGTTAGCCGTGTGGGTGTGGATAGGTGCGCGGGTACCACCATCACCGAGGGGCAAGGGGAGGCGTCGGTGGGTGAAGGTGCCGATGCAGAAGCGCGCTCGGTGTTGCTGGGGTCGTCGGGGGCATCGGTGATGCCGTAGTTCCGTGCCAGGAAGTCGAGCGCGGCGCGGTAGCTGGGGAAACGAATGCAGTAGCGCTTGCCGTCACTGTCGATCATGGCCATCAGGTCGTTGTAGGTGACGCCTGAGAGGTCGAGAGTCAGCAGGTGATCCGTTGGGAAGAACAGTTTTACGGTGCCATCAGCGCGAACGTGTAGACCAACAGAGCCGTCCTGGTTGCAGCCAGTGTAAAAATGCCCATCGCACTGTAGAGACGCGGCGTAAAAGGTGCCTACAACGTCTAGGGTGTGAGTGGTGAACGCTGACAGTGTGTAGATGGGGGCGTTTGCTAGGGCGCTCATGGCCAGTCCTCCGATTGCAGGCACTCAGCGGTAAAGAGCGCGACGTTCACCAGGCGACGACGACCCACCTTGATGATGGGGAGGTTCCCTTGGTTCATCTGACCGCGAACGGTGTCGGGGGATAGGCCAGAAAGCTCTGAGAAACGCTCGATCGTCATAACGGGCACTTGAGGCGCTGAGACGTGGGGCGTGTTGCTCGTTTCCATGCGGTACCTGCTCGCTGTGGCATGTTGTGGTATCTTCAAAACCAGCAATCTTGATTAGCAAAGTGGTGTAGATTGATTGCTGAGCCGGTATACCAATTAATTGGTAGCCCATGAAATTAGTATACGAAGAAGTTGGTATATGTCCAGTGACTTAGCCCAAAAAATGCGAGAAATTCGCGAGGTCGAAACGTCTGGCCGCGCTGAATTTGCACAACTTATTGGTTTTAATAAGAAAACTGTTGAAAGCATTGAGCAGGCTGGAAGAGCGCCCAAAGGTGAGATGCTAGAGGCGATCTGTAAACAGTGGCCTAAGTACACGCTTTGGTTGATGACTGGGCAGACAGACGAAGCATGCGGACAAATAAGCCCCGATATAGAGAGGGCACGCAGCGCGTTGAAGAAAACGGGAACGGATACCGACTAGCACAAAGGGTTGTGGATAGATGGTTCCAGGGAGGTAGGGGTTGTGGATAAGGGCAGTAAGGGAATTAAACGTTGTGGATGAAGCGAGAGAAGCATTTCAGCAGATGATAAAAATGGCGGTCCTGTTTGGTGGGATGGCCATTTTTTATATTTGGATAGAGCGCAAATTATTAAAAAATTTAAAAAACAAAAAAAGGAAATAGTTGTTTTGAAAAAAAAGATAATTGTTTTTTTGGATCGTAATATTATCTTCTTTAGCTTTGTTAGCTTTTTGCTAAGCATTTTAGTTTATCTAGTTATTGGGTCAAAGATAGACATAAGCAATCTTTTAACTGTGTCTTTGGCTGTTTCAGGTGGCCTTTGGTCATTAATGTCAGTTGAGCAAGGTAAAGTTAAAGAGTTGAGAGGGGAGTATATTGAAAACTTGAAACAGTTAGAGAGTGTTTGTTTAGAATGTATTTACTTAAGTAGTGACATTTTTGGAAGTTTAGTGAAATTTGATGTTGTTGATGATGAGCTGAAAAAGGAAAAATATATTGAGATTATTGATATGCTTAATGAGTTGCATAAGAAGCATTCCTGCTATACATATAATTTAATAAATATAAGAAATAATGATAAAAATAAGAAGGAGTTTAAGAATTTAGACAAATTGATGAAGGCGAAATTGCAAAAGCTGCATGAGTATGTTGATCTTCTTACTGCCAATAAGCTTTGGTTAGAGGGAAGTGATGAGAGTGATATGAATGATTTAATGATAGAAATAATGCAAGAAATGAATAAGGTGTTTTCTAAAGAAGAGGTTGGATTTGAAAATTTCTCCGAACATTATCTTTTTATAAAGATTGTATGCTTTTCAATAATAATGACCTTTGTATTTTCTGTTTTTTGGAAAGCAATTCTCTTGTGAATTTTGAGATTAAGCTAGTGATTAATGGCCAGAATAACTAGAAACCTCACCATTACAAATCACAACGGTATGACGGCCGTTCTGAAAAGGACGGCTACCATCCCAATACAGGCGACGACAAAGCGCACCGTTATAGGTGTAGCTAGAGATACGTGCTGGCCTACCGAGTACGCTAATGGCCTGGTTCTCTGACATCCCTGGAATAACGATACCGCGAGCGCGTGCCTGAACTTCGGCATTCCGCCGTTGGGTGGTGGTTTGGTAGTTGCTACTGGACGATGAATAAGAGCGCTGACGAGGTTGAGGCGTCACGGATCGGGAAGGTTGCTGAGTACGTGTGCTGGGTGGCGGCGCTGAAATGATGGTGAGGTTACTGGTATCGACGGTTTCAGAGTTGCCGCTGGCACAGGGGAAGTCTTGAAAGGCCGTTTTGCCATTGACCTCACAGCGGAAGATATCAGCCTGCGCAGTGAAGGGCATCAGTACCAGGAGGGCAAACAACGCCGGTTTTTTCATCGTCCATGATCCTAAGCGAATGTCGGTAACAGAAGATTACCAAAGAACGAGCCGAAGTGGTAAGCCCTCGGTTGCCAAAGGTGCAACGGTTGCGCGTTACGGTAAAAGTGAGGCTGTGGATATACGCCGAAAAGTGTCCACAGAAACATGCCCTAATGTGCTGAAATGAATTTTCATGTGTGTATAAGTGCCTGATTTAAAGCTAAACATGCTTCTGTGAGTTAGTAGGTAAGGTTCTTGTAATCAGTAGGTCCCGGGTTCGACTCCTGGTGTCGGCACCACTTAAGTGGTTGATAAGCAAAGCATTAGAGATATCAAAAGGCCGCCTTTACGGGTGGCCTTTTTTGTTGGGTCTATGGTGGGTATAGAAATACTGCAAGGTACTAGGCCTTCGATAAAAGTAAGGAAGCCCTAGCCATTTCACAGCTGCACGAATTCTGGGACTCTGCGACCCCGTGTAGCGCTCAGGCCTGCTGGAAGAGCCTAGAGATTTTTTCTTGCCTGGGTGCTTACCTAGGGGCCGGGAGTCTTAGATACCATCTCGCTTAATCGGCCACAAATGTCCCATCAGGCAGTTTGTGGCCGACAACTACCCCACCCAACCGGCCATTTTAATTGTCGCCAAGCGGCCAAAGTAGTTGGCAATAACTCGCCAGCGGTGCCACGACCTAGCATCGTGTCGACCGTCTAGACGATAAAGAGCCATGGTCCAATCACTCGCTCTTCCGGTCGTCGCGTTCACGCATGAGCCAATAGGTCAGACCTAAGGCCAGTATCGTCCCCGCCAGGGCGGCCAGTTTGGCAGGATCAATGTCGGGGTCAAGGATGATGAACTTGCGGGCCAGTGCCAGGATCGCGATCAGAATGACGGTCTTGACCTGGATGATGCTTTCCTTACGCAGCGCCACTTTGACGATCGAATGCTTGAATTCCATCGCGATCAGGAGCGTCATGGTGGCACCGAATACCATCTGAAAAGCCTTATGATCCGTTGGATTCAGTGCATCCATGACGAGCAGCGTGAAGACGAGCCGAATCAACTGAATTAGCGACACCACGATGATGACGGCAATGACCGCCGACAGAACGAGAGCGACGACCTGCTCGAAGCGCTCGTAAACCGTCATCAACCGCCACTGGGAGCGCATTTCGTCAAGGGTCGTGTGGCCAGGTTCTTTATGCATAAGCGTTGCTCTCTCTTTCAATGAAACGTTAATGGAACGGGGAGTCCGAGCTGCCGTCCGGACGAAGACGGTATTGGTAAAGCATACCGGGAACGTGGCTGGCCAACTCTTCTCGCTGTCGGCGCATAGAGTTCAGCGCCTGCTCGACCCTCTTGAGATCGGTGATGTCCTCTACCGTCCCGTCTGCCGCTCTGGGCCGACCAGAGGCGTCGCCCTTGAATGTTGCCCGCAGGTGTATCCAGCGAACCTGCCCTCCGCTGACGATACGATACTGCAGATCAAGGGACTTTCCGCACATGGCAGCATCCCATGCCCTATCGAAGAGGGGGCGGTCTTCAGGGTGAATGCACTGCAGGAATCGCTCGAAGGCTATTGGCGCACCAACATCCAGGCCGAGCACGCGGCAGGCTTCATCGGAGCAAGTGAGGAGTTGCGAGCCAAGATCGAGATGCCAACTGCCAGAATGGGCATTCTGGTTAATCTGGTCGCCGTGTCGGGCTGAGATTTGAGGCGTCTCGTTCAAAGGTGACGCTCCTTAGGGGTGAAACAGAGGTTCCAAAGTTTCTGCAACTCGGAGCGCATTTCGTCAAAGATTGTGTGGCTGGGGTCGCTATGCATCGACTGGCCGGTGGCGCGTCCCACCAGGTGGGCCAGACCGGCAAGCGGTGGGATAGCGACCGCCAGCGACACGAGGGTGGCTGCCCATGTCAGCCCGTTGGGGTCGGACACGACAGCCTCCCATCGCTCAAGATTCGCCGCCCGCTGACTTCTTCTTGCCCGCAGGCTTGCTCGCGTCGCCAGGCGGTGCCTCGGCCACGTTCGCGGCATCGGGCTTTTCAGGCTCGGTCGGCTTCGCGGGTGGCTCCTGGCGCTCGAAGACCACCCGTTCGGCCTTGTCGTCCCAGCGGGCGCTGGCGTGATCGTCCTTGCCGATACCGCCACCCAGCATCTCGCGCGCCAGTGCCGTCTCCAGCTCGCTGCGGATCAGCCGCTTGAGCTCACGCGCGCCGAACTCGGGCTTGTAGCCTTCCTCCGCGAAGTGATCGATCAAGGTCTGATCGAAGGTCAGCGTCACTTCCTGGCTGGCGGCGTTGCGGGCCACACGATCGAGCTGCAGGCCGACGATATGGCGGATCTCCTCCTTGCCCAGCGCATGGAAGACGATGATCTCGTCGATGCGGTTGATGAACTCGGGGCGGAAGTGTCCGCGCAGCACGTCCATCACCTCGGACTTGGTCTTCACGTATTCCTCGCCGGCGGCGCCACCGGCCTTCAGCCGACGCTGGATGATGTCCGAGCCCAAGTTCGAGGTGGCGATGATGATGGTATTGGTGAAATCCACCACCCGGCCCTTGCCGTCGGTGAGCCGCCCGTCGTCGAACACCTGCAGCAGGATGTTGTAGACGTCGGGGTGAGCCTTCTCGATCTCGTCCAGCAGCAACACGCTGTAGGGCTTACGACGCACCTTCTCGGTGAGCTGGCCACCCTCATCGTAGCCGACGTAACCCGGAGGCGCACCCACCAGGCGTGCCACGGCATGGCGTTCACCGTACTCGGACATGTCGATGCGCAGCAGCGCACCTTCATCGCCATAGATCGACTCGGCCAGCGCCTTGGCGAGTTCGGTCTTGCCCACGCCGGTTGGCCCGAGGAACAGGAAAGTCGCCACCGGCTTGCTGCCCTCGCGCAGGCCCGCCCGCGACAACCGCACGGCATCGGCCACCGCACGCACCGCTTCGTCCTGGCCCACCAGGCGCTCGTGCAGCCGCTGCTCCAGATGCAGCAGCTTCTCGCGCTCTTCCACCGTCAGCTCGTTGACCGGAATGCCGGTCAGGCGCGAGACGATCTGCGCGACATGCTCGGCCTTGACTTCGGCGCTGCCCGAGGCGCGCTCGCGTTCCCATTCCTCGACGAGCTTCTTGAGTTCAGTCTCCTTGGCCTCGATGCGCTTGCCCAGCTCGGCGGCCTTGTCGTACTGCTTGCGCGAGGCCACATAGTCCTGCTCACGCCGCAGCTGGTGCAGTTCGGACTCCAGCTCTTGCACCGCCACCGGGCGGGCCGTGGCCGACAGCTTCACGCGTGCGGCCGCCTGGTCGAGCAGGTCGATGGCCTTGTCAGGCAAAAAGCGCGCGGTGATGTAGCGGTCCGACAACTCGGCGGCGGCGATGATCGCATCCTCGGTCATGCTGACCTTGTGGTGCGCCTCGAAGGTGTCGCGCAGGCCACGCAGGATCATCATGGTCTGCGCTACCGTCGGCTCGGGCACCATCACCGGCTGGAAGCGACGCTCCAGCGCGGCGTCCTTCTCGATGTACTTCTGATACTCGTTGAGCGTGGTGGCGCCGATCAGGTTCAGTTCGCCGCGCGCCATCATCGGCTTGAACACGTTGGCCACGTCCAGCCCGCCTTCGCCGCCACCCTGGCCGGCACCGACGATGGTGTGCACCTCGTCGATGAAGAGAATCAGCTCGCCCTGGTGCTCGGTCACTTCCTTGAGCACCTTCTGCACGCGCTCCTCGAATTCGCCGCGGTACTTGGCGCCTGCCACCATGGCGTTGATGTTGAGTTCCACCAAGCGCTTGTCGCGCAGCGTCTCGGGTACTTCGCCGGCGACCATCCGCTGCGCCAGTCCTTCGACAATGGCGGTCTTGCCGACGCCGGGCTCACCGATCAACACCGGGTTGTTTTTCTTGCGCCGGGCCAGCACCTCGATGGTGGTCTCGATCTCCTGCGCACGGCCGATGACCGGATCGAGCTTGCCGTCACGCGCCATTTTGGTGAGGTCGCGCGAGTACTTGTCGAGCTCAGGTGTGTTGGTCGGCGCCTCAGCGCGACCGTCCTCGGCCCCCTTACCGACCACCTTGCTCACCTGTTGACGCAGCGCCTGCGGTGTGAGGCCGTAACGGCGCAGCAGGTTGGCGGCCAAGCCTTCGCCTTCCTCGGCCAGCCCGATCAGGAAATGCTCCGGGCCGACATAGGAGTGGCTGAGTTCGTTGGATGCCACGAAAGCGCGGCTGAGTGCGTCCTTGACGCGGGGCGACACGCCGATTTCGCCCTCGAACGGCTTCTCGCCACGCTTGGCTTCGGATTCGATTTGCCGCTTGAGGTCATCGACCTTGATCTTGAATTGCCCCAGGATGGTCTTCACCACGTCGCTGTCGGCGAGCGCCAACAGCAGGTGTTCGGTATCGACTTCAGGGCGGCCAAATTCGGCGGCATGTTTGGCGGCCTCCTACAACAAAGCCTCGGACTGTTCGCTGATACGGCTGGCCAGCCCACTGCCGCGCCTGCGCGTTGTACCCGTAGCAGCCGGGGCGGGTTCGCCAAACGAGGCATCGACGACCTCGTCGGTATCGGTTGCCATGGACGGTGCGTCGTCACCGATGCGGAAGAAGTCGCTGCCAAGGAAGTCTTCGAACAGCCCGCTGCGCGAGCCGAACAAGGCTTCCAGCGGTGAGACGGTGCGCTTTTGCTGGCGCACCAGTTGGCGATAGTGATCGTCACACAACTGCATAGTGCTGTGGCGACCATTGAGATTGGTTTCCACCCGCACCGTGGCGGGTTGGCCGCAGACTCGGCATTGTTTTCTGGCCATGCTGATGCTCCTTAAGAGGACTGATTTGACGAGACGCCGAAGGTAACGGCGCCTCGATCTTCACCTGGTTTTTTCGGAGGACGAGCCGATCGGCGTCAGCCGTTGATCGGGATCGAGCGGCCCTGCTTAGGCGCACTGGCCTCGCGCTTGTCCATCGTGATCGTGAGCACGCCGTTCTTGAATGCGGCCTTGATCGATTCCTGGTTGGCGTTGTCAGGCAGGTTCAGGACACGCTGGAAACTGCCGTAGGAGCGTTCGACGCGATGGAAGCCACCCTCCTTCTTTTCCTGCTCCTGGCGCTTCTCGCCCCGTACCATCAGCACGTCGTTGTCGAGCGTGATCTGGATATCCTTTTCCTCGACGCCGGGAACCTCCAAGGAAATCTTGTATTGCTTGTCGGTTTCCTGAATGTCAAGTACCGGCTTCAGCATGCCCGGCAAGTCCGACGGCCATCGCGGCATGGCCTGCGCTGGAAAACCGAAGCCTCGAAACGCATCGTCAAAGAGGCGGTCGATCTCGCGATGCAATTGCAGGATGGGACTGACGGGACCGCCTGCTACCGGCAGGTCATTGCGCTGCACGGGCAGCGAGGCAGCGCTCTGTTGTTCTTCCTGTTCTTTCTTGAACCAGTTCCAGGGAGCCAATTTCTTGAAATCAATGTCCATGTCACACCTCCAGAAGAAAAGTTGAAGAATCTCGCTCACTCCGTTTGCCTGCGGCTATGGATAGCGCTCTCAGGCAACACGGGATGTTTCGCTGCCTTCGGCTGCTCATCTGTACGTATCACCTCCTTCTTTCTGCCTGCTTGGGTCTGATCATTGATCCATCGATCGATTTCACTTTGATGAAACCGCCATGCCCCCCACAATTTCCGCCTTCGTGCAGCCTCAATCGAGGGTTTTCTTCAAGACTTTGCAAAATATTGTGGCTAACATGCAGGAAGTCAAGAGTCAACACCTCGCGATCTGCTGGGTGATTGATGTGAGTCAATCGTAAGCAACCAGGAGACAAATGTTGGCTGCCACCGCGATGGTGCTCCCTCCTGAGCTCAAGGCACACTTCCCCCTACCCCCATGTGTTTTCTGTGCCGGGGACAGCACGTCGCAGCGCTACCCAGGCACCAGTTTGCCAGTCAGCTTGGCCAGGCGCTTGTTGCCGGCGAGGCTGATGATGTAATCGACGCCGTGGCGGTCGCACCAGTTGAGGATCAGCGGGCGGCAGAAGCCGCTGTCGCCGCGGAACACGAACAGTGGCAGGAAGATATAGTGGTTGTAGCAGCCGTTGAAGTGCCGGCCGAGCTGCTGGCCATGCACCCGGTCGTCGGTGGCATCGAAGTAGAGGTAGAGCGGCTTCTTCGGTGGCCGCCGGAACGAACATTTTGCCATGGCGGCTGATGCGGTTGATTCTGGTGTAGGAGTTTGAATTATAATCGATTTTCAGCCGCTTTTTCATGCCCAGTGCAATATTCGGGATAGCACGCTGAGCCAACTCACTCATTGACTCGATGGCCGGCGCGATAGATTCAGCGAGGAGATATGGCGTCTGAACAGGGTCGCGAGCCGCTCGGCACCGGGGTGGAGGGGCACGCCGCGCAGCTTGAGCAGGCCGATGGTATAGGCCGGAAAGGTGGCCAGGGTGTCGAAGCAGGCCAACCCACGGCCGGAAAGCGGATCGTCGACAAAGAACCGCGGGCCGAAGCCGATCAGATCAGTGCGTCGCATCAGCTCGACCATCATGATTGGAGAATCGCACTTTACCACCCGCTGCGAGATCGAGATGTCTTGAGCCTCGAGCCAGTCGATCAGCCGCTGTGCCGAGCTGCCGACCGCCAGGTTCAGCACCCAGCGCGCCTCAGCCATCTGCGACCAGTCGGTGGCACCCAGCAATGCGTGACCTTCACGCGCCATGGGTTCCGAGAGCAGCTCGGTCAGCGGTTCGAAGGTGATCTCGTGGGGTAGCTGATCCGCCTCGGCCACGGCGATGGCGAAGTCGATGCGTCCCTCCATTAGGCCCGGTAGCACCGTGCTCATCATGCCTTCCTCCAGCCTGAGGCTGGCATCAGGCTGCTCGCGCTCGAACTCCCGAAGCACGGCGGGCAGAGACGTGGTCGCGATTGCGGTGGTCACCGCCACCGTGACCTGCACGCCCGAGCCGCCGCGCAGCCAACGTATTTCATCCCTGGCCTTGTCCAGGGTGGAGAACGCCAGGCGCGCCCGTTTCAGTAGCACCTTGCCCGACGGTGTGAACTCGACGCCGCGGTAGCTGCGTATCAGCAGCTCCGATCCAAGGTCGGCCTCCAGTTCGCGCAGCGCGCGGGTCAGGGCGCTCTGACTCAGGTGCAGCGCCCTGGCAGCTCCTCGAATCGACCCTTCTTCGGCCACCTTCAGCAGGGCCCTCAAATGGTGGTTTTTCATCTCAAGTGAACACCTATGCGTGTCATCAAGTAGATTTTATCGTCTTTTCGATATCAGTCACCACTGACAATATCGGTTTTATTGACGCAAATTCCAATGCTAAGAGGCGAAGCCAATGACAGCCCATTCGACGATCACGCCAGATATCGACCAGATGCAGGCCTGCCGCCGCCATATCCATCAGCACCCTGAGCTCGGTTTCGAGGAGTTTGCCACCAGCCAGCTAGTGGCAGAGCGACTGGAGGAGTGGGGCTATGAGGTTCACACCGGCATCGCCACTACCGGCGTGGTTGGAGTGCTGCGCTGGGGCGACAATTCGGGCCCGCGACTCGGCCTGCGCGCCGATATGGATGCCCTGCCCATCCAGGAGGAGACTGGCTTGCCCTGGGCTAGTCAGGTACCTGGCAAGATGCACGCCTGCGGCCATGACGGCCACACTGCCATTCTACTGGGTGCTGCCGAGGCCCTGGCCCGCCAGCATCGTGAGCAGGGGCTGCCCGGCAGCGGCACCTTGAACCTGATCTTCCAGCCCGCTGAGGAGCTGGGTGGCGGCGGTGGGGCTCTGTGCATGATCGAAGACGGCCTCTTCGAGCGCTTCCCCTGCGACGCCCTCTTTGCGCTGCACAATTTCCCCGGCAAGCCCGTGGGCCACCTGTGTTTCCGGGAGGGTGCCTTCATGGCTTCCTCGGACACGGTCACGCTGACCTTCATTGGCAAGGGCGGCCACGGGGCCCTGCCGCAGCTGGCCGCCGACCCCACTCTGCCAGCAGCTGCCACCGTGCTGGCACTGCAGAGCATCGTCGGGCGCAACGTCGATCCCAACCTCGTCTCGGTGATCAGCGTAGGCCGGATGCAGGCCGGCTCCAGCGCCAACGTCATTCCCAACAGCGCCGAGCTAGAGCTCAGCGTGCGTACCCTGGACCCCGAGGTGCGAGATACCCTCGAGCGCCGCATTCGCACCCTGGCCGAGTCCCAGGCAGAGTCCTTCGACTGCCGCTGCGAGATCGACTACGTGCGCGGTTATCCGGTGTTGATTAACACCCCGGCCGAGACCCAGCTTGCCATCGACACCGCCCGAGAGATGTTCGGCGACGAGCGAGTCGAAGCGCCCACCGCGCCCCTTACCGGCAGCGAGGACTGCGCCTACTTTCTCGAGCAGGTGCCTGGCTGCTACTTCATCGTCGGCAACGGCGATAACGGCTACGACGAAGGGCTGCCCCTGGGACCATGCAGCGTGCACAACCCGCACTACGATTTCAACGATGACTGCATGGGACCCGCCGCCACCTTCCTGATGGGCCTGGTGTCCCGCTACTTCTCGCAGGGAACTTCCCGCTCCGAGTGATCCATAACCCCCAACAACTCCAACGAGATCGCACAGCGATCCAAAGGGTGACCATGAGCCAACAACAGTCCGATGACCGCAAGCCTGCTGCTTCCCGGAAACGTCAGTGGTTCCGTGAGTTTCCAGACCCCATGGTCTTGATCTTCATGGTACTGGTGGTCGTCTATGCGATGACCTTCTTCGTGCCCGCCGGCGAATTCGCGCGGGAAGTGGTGAATGGCCGGAGCCGGGTAATTCCAGGCTCCTTCGAGTACCTATCCGATATTGCCAATTTGCACTTCTTCCGTGTCTTCGTGGCTATTCCCGAGGGCATGATCAACGCCGCCCAGTTCCTTTTCATCGTTTTCATCGCCGGCGGACTCTTCCACATCCTCAAGGGCACCGGGGCGCTGGAAAACGCCATAGGCATTGCTGCCTACAGGATGGGCGCGGGCAGCAGCATCAAAAGCCGCAACCTGATTATCACCGTGGGCACCTTCATCTATGGCTTCTTTGGCATGGCTGTGGGCGCCGAGAACAACATTGCCCTGGTACCAGTCGGTGTGCTGATCGCCTCGGCCATCGGCTGCTCGCGCCTGGTGGGCGTGACCATGGCCGTGGGCGGTATCGCTATCGGCTTTGCGCTCTCGCCCATCAACCCCTACACCGTGGGGGTGGCACAGAGCATTGGCGAACTGCCGCTGTTTTCCGGCTGGTGGCTGCGCACCTTGATGATGCTGACCTGCCTGGCGACGCTTGCCGCCTATATCTGCCTGCGCGTGGTCAACATCGAATTCAAGGACGACCAACCGGTGGAGATGAGTCGGAAGCTCAAGGACTACGCTCTGTCGCGCAACAACCTTGCCGTCCTCGGCATCTTCCTGGCCGGCCTGGTGATCATGCTTTTCGGCGTCTTCATCCGCGGCTGGTACATCAAGGAGATCGCCGGCAACTTCCTGCTCATGGCCATCCTGATCGGGCTGGCCAGCGGCCTTAGCGCCAACCAACTGGTCCAGCGGATGATGGAGGGCGCCTCCTCCGTGACCTCCGGCGCGCTGGTGATTGGTCTTGCCGCCTCGATCCAGGTCATCCTCAGCGATGCCCACATCATCGACACTATTGTTCACTCGCTTAGCGCCATCGTGGGGGACATGCCGGTGGCACTGGCCGCGGTGGTGGCCAGCGTCATCCAGGGCGTGATCAACCTGTTTATCCCCAGTGGTTCGGCCCAGGCGCTAGTGACCATGCCGATCCTGATCCCGCTGGCCGACCTCGTCGACATGAGTCGGCAGCTGATGATTACTGCCTTCCAGGTGGGCGACGGGCTGACTAACCTGTTCACTCCTACCGCCGGTGGTATCCTGGCCATGCTGGCCCTGGGTCGTGTTTCCTATGCCCAGTGGCTGCCCGTGATCCTGCCGATCATGGTGCCACTCTACGCTATGTGCTGGATTGCTCTGGTCGTGGCTCACTACATCGGTTACTGAGGCCATGCAATTTCTCGCCGACGCCGACCTCTCGCTTCCCCAGGCCCTTCGGGATATTCACCGGCTGGCCGTGGAGCAGCCCATAGAGAGCCAGGTAGCCGACTACATCCCAGCCCTGGCCACGGCCGACGCTATACGCTGCGGCATCGCCTTCGCCACCCTGGATGGGGAGGTTCATACCGCCGGCGATGCCGAACTTCCCTTCTCGATCCAGAGCATCTCCAAGGTGTTCGGTCTGGTGCTGGCGATGCAGCGGATGGGCGACGGTCTGTGGCGCAGGGTCGGCATGGAGCCATCCGGTCAGCCGTTCAACTCCATCGTCCAACTGGAGTGGGAGCGCGGTATTTCCCGTAATCCCTTCATCAACACCGGCGCCATTCTGGTGGCCGATACCCTGGTCGCGCATTTTTCGTCCTCTCGCCAGGCCTTTCTCAGCTTCGTGAGACGCCTGGCAGGCAGCGAGTACTGCGACGTGAATGACGAGGTGCTGGCCTCGGAAACCCGCCACGGCAGCCGCAACGCCGCCTTGACTTACCTGATGAAGAACTTCGGCAACCTCGAGGCCGAGGTGCTGGCTATGCACCCGGTCGTCGGTGGCATCGAAGTAGAGGTAGAGCGGCTTCTTCGGTGGCCGCCGGAACGAACATTTTGCCATGGCGGCTGATGCGGTTGATTCTGGTGTAGGTGGTTGAATTATAGCCGATTTTCAGCCGATTTTCCCATTTCCGGTGCAATATCCGGGTTCCGCCAGAGATGTGGATCCTGATGAGCGAAGCTGCCGGTTGGAAGCTTCAGGCCGGCCCAACAGCACCCTTGTGAATGAGGCGGGCCTTACGCGGCACTTCAGCCGCCTATGCGTAAAGGCTGCGGTGCTCGATACCCTGCTCAGTCACGCGGCCTTTCTGAAGCAGACCGGCGACGAGCCGGGCCTTGCCGAGCGTGAGCGCGAGCTCTTGCAGGCAAGGCTGAGCCTGCCCCCGGGTGGCGAGAGCGTGGCGCCTGCTGCCCAGCTGCCCCTGCATGAGGCCACGCCCCCTGCGCTGCTGCGCCTGGAGGAGCTTTACAACAGCGAGCTGGAAGAGGCCGCCCGGCTGACGCTGCGCCCGCTGCAGTATGACCTGCTGGATAGCAACGAGACCCGCATGCCCAATGCGGCCCTGGAGGTCGGCCGCACCGAGCTTGCTGTAAGCGACGAGAGCGTGCGGCTGCGCCGCCTTTCGCTGTTTCATATCACCAACCTGCACGCCACCAGCGTGCCGCTGACGGCGCTTCCCGGGGGGGCCTGGCACGCCTCCGGCGGCTGCCTGGAAGGGCAGATGACCCTGCTGGCCGCCACCTGCCTTTTGCGCTGCTTGGCGGCCAGCTGGCCCCGGCGGTACAGTTAGGCCTGATGAGCGACTGGGGCGCCCGCCAGCGCACCCATACCGATGCCTTCAAGGGAGAGCCGGGCCGCCGTAGCCACTGGCAGCTGCAACACCGCCTGGGCATCGAGGGTGATGACGACGCCCTGCAGACCCCAATGGAGCCTCTGCTGAACCGACGTACCCGAAGGCGCCATGTCCACCCTCGCTCGCAAGAAACTGTCCATCGGTATTCAGACCTTCGCCGATATCATCGAGGGCGGCTACTACTACGTCGACAAGACCCCGCTGATCCATCGGCTGGTGGAGGAGGCGCGGCAACGATGAGCGTGGGGGATCGTGGTAGCATTATGTTCCCTGTAACATCGACCTCAAGGAGCCAATATGTCGGAGCGTTATCCTGAAGACCCTGCCCTGGATCTGTACTTGGCTCTGATGGAAGTGGATTGGCCGACTGCCTTTGATGCCGCCACCCTATCGCGTGGGTTGGGCTATGCCCACAAGGGGCGTGTGCATGATGGGTTCAACCTGCAGGTCGGCAGTGACATGCTGGGAATCTTCGGGCGCGTTGCCGGTGGCCGCAAGCAGGCCTACATGACGCGGGCTTATCTTGACCCCAAGGATCTCGACAAGGGGCTCTTTACCCTCTGCAACTGCCAGGTCGGCGTGCGCTGCAAGCATGCCGTGGCGCTGATCGAGACCTTCATGAATCAGATGGGCGAGGAGGGCTTCGCCTCGCCGGAGGAAAGCCTCGAGCCGTCTCCCGGTTCGCCCCCTGCGCCACCGCTTGCCAAGCGCTCGTCGTCGGCCGAACTGGCGTCGGCCAAGCGCGACTGGGAAGCGTGGCTGAAGCGGGCGGATCGGCCTGCCTTGCAGGAGGAACCAGAAGGGCGGCGCGTCGGCGACGAGTATCGCCTCGCCCTGTTTCTGAGCGCGCCCGGTGCCTATCGTGAGCCGGTGCTGCGGGTGGTGCCGGTGTGGGTGCGTCCGTCGCGCCAGAGCCATCGCCACTCGGGGTGGGTGGCGCCACGGATCATCGAGGCGGCCTCCGACCTGGTGCCAGTGCCCGAGGGTGGTTGGCCTGCGGCCCAGGAGGAGGCCCTGACACTGCTTTTGCACGGCCCTCAGGAGTCCACTTTGATATCAGGTCAGATGCGCCGTGCGGCGGTCATCGATCAGCCACTGCAGGGGCGGGCGCTGTGGAATCTGCTTGAAGGCGATGAGCCCCCACTGCTGTTCCATGAAAAGCAGACGGGCCCCGTTCTTGAACTGGGCCCTGCCGGGCAGCTGGCGCCTCGCTGGCAGGCGGATGAAGAGGGGGTACAGCATCTGGCGCTGGATACGCAGCCAGAAGGATTGCTCTCGCAAACGGCGCTTGTGCTGCGTAGTGGGCGCGAGTTGTGCTACCTGGACGTTGAGCAGGGCTTGTTCGGCCGCCTGGCCGGTAGTCCCGAGTGGCTTAAAAGGGTGGCGCAGGCGCCGCCGCTACCCCCCGAGATGAGTGGCTGGTTGAGTGAGCGCCTGGGTGAGGCGCCGGCACTGGCCGAGACATTGCCGGCGCCGCATCAGGTCGAGGAGCGCCAGCTGGATGATGTGGCGCCGCGGCTCAAGGTCACCATGCAGGTAGCCGCAAGTCAGCTGGGCTTTCGTGACGGTGCACCTCTGCCGCGCTGGGTGGAAGTCGGTGCGGCGGTGGTGGGGCTTGACTATGCTGGTATCGAGGTGGTCCCGGAGCCTGGCGACTGGGTGCAGGGGTACCGTGATGGCCAGCGACTCAAGATCAAGCGCGATGCCGAGGCGGAGTTGGCGCTGGTGCGCGGGCTGCCATCGGGCATGATCACCCTGGAGTGGCTGCGCGAGGCCGAGCTGGTGCCGGCCTATCTGAAGCTGCCTGACTGGTCGCTGCTGCTGCCGAATGCCGAGGGTCCTCCGGCCACGATCCTCGAATGGTCGACCCACCTGGCCGGCCCCGATGAGTGGTGGGAGATGATCGCCCGGCTGCGCCAGGCGGGTTGCCTGGTTCACTTCAGCGACGACTTTCCCGAAGAACCCACCTATGTGGAGCCGGACGATTGGTACGGCGAGCTGGAGCCGGCCGGCAACGGCTGGTTCGACCTGGCGCTGGATATCGAGGTGGAGGGCGAACGCCTCAACCTGCTGCCGATCCTGCGCCGCCTGTTTCGGGATCCCGGCTTTCCGCTGGAGCCGGCCGCTGATGAACCAGAGGACGCCAGCTGGACGCTGGCCCTGCCGGAGAATCGCCGCCTGGTGATGCCGCTCTCGCGCCTGCGCTCGCTGATGGCGCCCATCCTCGACTGGTTGAATGATGAGAGCGACCCCGAGGCGGCGGTGCGCCTGCCGGTGACCGCCGCCGAGAAGGTAGCGCCCCTGGCCGAGCACGAGCGCTGGGCGGGGCGAGACGACGTGACCAAACTGGCCCGGCGCCTGCGCGAGCTGCCCGCCAGCCTGCCGGCACCGCCGGGCTTAGTTGGCGAGCTGCGTGACTACCAGGCCCGAGGCATCGCCTGGATGCGCTTTCTCTCCGAGCTGGGCACCGGCGGCATCCTGGCCGACGATATGGGCCTGGGCAAGACCGTCCAGGTATTGGCTCATGTGCTCGATGAGCGCGCCCGCGGGGCGCTGACCGGCCCGACCCTGGTGGTGGCGCCCACCAGCCTGGTGGGCAACTGGTGCGCCGAGGCTGAACGCTTCGCCCCCGAGCTCAACGTCGTCGCCCTGCAGGGGGGGAAGGCTCAGCGCGAGCGCCAGTTCGAGGAGGCGCTTCCCGGTGCCGACCTCGCGGTGACCACCTATGCGTTGCTGATCCGCGATCTCGAACGCCTGCGCGAGCACGACTTCGGCCTGCTGGTGCTTGACGAGGCACAGGCGATCAAGAATGCCGCCAGCCAGACCGCGCGGGCGGTGCGCGAGCTCAATGTGGCCCGCGCCATCGCCATGACCGGTACGCCACTGGAAAACCACCTGGGTGAGCTGTGGGCGCAGCTCGATGCGGTGGCACCGGGCGCCCTGGGCAGCCAGCAGTGGTTCGGTCAGCGCTTTCGCGCCCCCATCGAGAAAGAGGGCGACGTCGAGCTGCGCCAGCGGCTCTCCCGGCGCATCGCCCCGCTGATGCTGCGCCGGACCAAGCAGCAGGTACTCGTCGAGCTGCCGGAGAAGACCGAGACCCGTCGCGAGGTCACCCTGAGCGGCGCCCAGCGCGAGCTCTACGAGAGCCTGCGCCTGGCCCAGCACCAGCGGGTGCAGCAGGCGGTGGCCGAGCGCGGCCTGGCCGCTTCCGGCATCGTGATGCTCGATGCGCTGCTCAAGCTGCGCCAGGTGTGCTGCGACCCGCGGTTGGTCAAACTGGAGAGTGTGCGCAAGACCAAGCGCTCGGCCAAGCTGGAGCAACTGCGCGAACTGGTGGGGCCCTTGGTGGAGGAGGGGAGGCGCATCCTGATCTTCTCCCAGTTCACTGAGATGCTCACGCTGATCGGTGAGGCGCTGGAGAAGGACGGCATCCCCTTCACCACCCTGACCGGCGACACGCCGGGCAAGACCCGCACGCAGCGGGTGGCGCTGTTTCAGCAGGGCGAGATCCCGGTATTTCTGATCAGCCTCAAGGCCGGCGGTACGGGCCTGAACCTCACCGCCGCGGACACCGTGATCCACTACGATCCCTGGTGGAATCCGGCGGTGGAGGCCCAGGCCACCGGCCGCGCCCACCGCATGGGCCAGCAGAACCCGGTGTTCGTCTATAAGCTGGTATGCGCCGGCACCGTGGAGGAGCGCATCCTCGACCTGCAGGCGCGCAAGGCCGATCTCGCCGCCTCGATCCTTGAGGGTGGCGCCGAGCACAAGAGCGACGGCCCGCTATTCGACGAGGAGGATCTGGCGCTGCTCTTTGCGCCGGTAGTGTAGTGAGATGGGTTAAGAAAAAATCCCCCTCTGGTTGTTGGCTGAAGATTTTCCTGCTGAAGTGAACGAAATACCTCGCTTCCTGAGCATGAAGATGAAAAACGTTGGTTATGTGCACCTTCATGGGCACCTGGCGCTGGGCGTCCTGCCGCCGGAGCGAGCGCCTGCCGATGACGATCTCCTCTCGCATCTGTTGTTTGCTCTGAAGCATGAGGGCGTGGGCCTGGCCATTCTTTCCGAGACGCTCCCTTATCTCTCGGTCGAATCGCTAGTTGCGGCACTGGAGGCCTTGACTGGTTTGGTGGCGGTATTGGTCTGGGGAAGAGGTATACGAAGAGGTATACGGAGCACAGCCCCGTTATAGCTATTGCTCGCGGCGGTTCTCGTGCAGCTGCTGAGCTGGTCAATGATGGCGGGGCAGCACACGCCATACCCTGATGTTCTGGGGCCTCGCACTTCTGGGGCTGATGCTGGTGGTCTCGGTGGGTGAGTATGGCATTGCTCACTGGCGTCAGGCTTTCGATAACCCGCTATTTCGGCCCGACTTTGGTGTAATGAATGCCCCGCATCCTGCGATGTTCTTCGGAACAACAATGTTGGCGGGCGTGAGCTTCGCTGCGCGTTGCTGGCGTTCGGGGAGGTGGGCGTGGACTCGGCACTTGGGCTGGCTGAGTGTCAATGGCTTCCTGACCGAACACGCCAGTATGGCCACCTACACAATACTACACTAGAGGTTCTGGTTGCCTATGGCGTGTTGGGTCTTAGTGTGATGATCGTGCTTGGGGCTTAGGTTGGTCTAGTACTACAGTCGTAACTGAATAAGCTACAATGCATGTGGTTGATATGGAAGCGATTACAGGGTGAAGGATGCAAGAACTGGATCTTTCTGTCTCAGCATTGTTGGATGACCTGGCAGAGCGGTTAGGCCCGCTCTTTCCGCGTTCGGAAACGCGCGCTCGAGCTCTACGTTACATCCAGGGGCTGCTCAGCCAGTGTGAACGTAAGAATAGCTGGCATCTTGCCGAATGGCTCGGCGATGCCACCCCAGATGGGGGCAGTACCTGTTGGATCGTGCCCGCTGGAATGCGGACGTAGCACGCGATATTCTCCGCCAATGGGTCATCGATACGCTGGGCTCGCCTGAGGGTGTCCTAGTCCTGGACGAGACCGGCTTTACCAAGAAAGGCCAGCACTCGGCCGGCGTGCAACGCCAGTACAGTGGCACCGCTGGCCGTATCGAAAATAGTCAGATCGGGGTCTTTCTTCTCTACGCTAGCCCGGCGGGACAGGCCTTCCTGGATCGCGCCCTGTACTTGCCCAAATCCTGGACACAGGACCGCGAGCGTTGTCGGCGTGCGGGCATCCCTGATGACGTCGAATTTGCCAGCAAACCCGAGCTCGCTCGCCGGATGCTGGAGTGCGCGATGGATCAGGACATACCGGCCGCCTGGGTGACGGGGGATAGCGTCTATGGTGGTAACCGCAGCCTGCGTCTGTGGCTGGAGGAGAGCTCACAACCCTTTGTTTTAGAAGTGGCTTGTAACGAATCCTTGTGGTGGCAGAGCTTCCACTACACGCGAGCGGACGAGATCGCAGCGGCATTGCCGGATGACGCATGGCAGACCCTATCCGCTGGCTCAGGCAGCAAGGGCGAACGCTGGTTTTGCGATAGTCAGAGATGAGGAGGTGAATGTCATAACCCACGTTATGAAAGGAGCCATCCTAGGTTGCAAGCGCAGAAAGGTTAGCTACCCTATCTACTGCGCTGTGTTTCTAAATGAGACACGTTTTAACTGAAGTTTAATCATACAAGGAGTGGATTAGATGACAGTCAGCAATACACCGCTTAACCATGTGACCGCCCACAAAACAGTATAGCGAGATGGCCGACGTGCCCACGGCGGGCAATGCCAGGGTGGTAGACGCTTATCCCACACGCGTGGCCCAAGCCCCTGCATCACTCACACAGCCCCGCCAGGATGGCGTCGTAAAAGGGCGTGCGCTACCGGGACCGCTGAGTGAGGCTCAGCTCGATGAGTTCGAACGCAAGGGATATTTGTTCATTCCCAATTTGATCGATGGCGAAGAGCAGGAGGCGCTTCGCAAAGAGATGAACGCCCTGCTGAGCAACGACGCCTATCGCGATAAGGCGTTCAGCATCACCGAGCCAGAAAGCCATGAGATTCGCTCACTATTTGCCGTGCATCGCCTTTCTGAGCGATTAGGGGCGCTTGCCAGCGACGAGCGCGTGGCTGGTGCGGCTCGTCAGATCATCGGTGACGACCCCTACGTGCATCAGTCGCGTATCAACTACAAGCCGGGCTTTGCCGGTAAAGGCTTCAATTGGCACTCGGACTTCGAGACCTGGCACGCTGAAGATGGTATGCCCAACATGCACGCGGTCAGCGCCTCGCTGATTTTGACCGACAACCACGAGTTCAATGGCCCGCTGATGTTGATTCCGGGCTCGCATATGGAATTCGTGCCTTGCCTGGGAGAAACGCCGGAAGACAACCACAAGCGCTCGTTGAAAGCGCAGGAAGTGGGCGTGCCGAGCCCAGAGGCGTTGACACACTTGGTCGATAAATACGGCATCGATGCCCCCAAAGGGAAAGCTGGCGGGCTGCTGTTGTTCGATTGCAACACGCTGCATGCGTCCAACGCCAACCTCTCGCCGGATCCGCGCAGCAACGTGTTCTTCGTGTTCAATCGGCCCGATAACCGCTGCGTTGCCCCGTTTGCCGCGCCTAAACAGCGTCCTTCGTTCTTGGCGCATGGGCCTGAGGAGAGCGGGTATCCTGAGGCATAAGCGATCCAGATACTCCTGCAATTCGGAAATACGCGGTCGATACTGTGGAACATGGGCATGGCTGGGGTAGACTAATGCGCCTGTCGTTGCGAATACGGCACGCATAACGAGAAGGAGAAGACCCGCCATGCGTTTTGTTCCACAGTTTACCGATGGTCAGGAGTTTCCCCACGCGCTGGGCAAGGTCATCTGTGTCGGCCGCAACTATGCCGAACATGCCAAAGAGCTGGATAACCCGGTTCCCAGTGAGCCGCTGCTGTTCATCAAGCCCGCCACTAGCGTGGTGGACTTAACCAAGCCTCTCGACCCGCCATTTTCGCGAGGCGATGTTCATTATGAAGTCGAGCTGGCGCTACTGGTAGGGGAGACCCTCACCCACGCCACGCAAGATGAAGCCGAGCGTGCTATTGCAGGCATTGGCCTTGCGATGGATTTAACCCTGCGCGATGTGCAAACCAAGTTAAAAGAGAAAGGCCACCCTTGGGAAATCGCCAAGGCCTTTGATGGTGCCTGCCCGCTGTCGCCTTTTTTGCCGCTGAGCCGCGTGCCTAACTGGAACGCGCTGGCTTTCACCCTAGAAATCGACGGTGAAGAGCGCCAGCACGGCGAAGGCGCGGATATGATTTTTGCTATTCCCACGCTGGTGGCAGAAATGAGCCGTCACTTCACCCTGGAGCCAGGCGATGTGATTTTGACCGGCACGCCTGCCGGAGTCGGCGAGCTACCCCGCGGCGCGGCGCTACGCTTAACGCTGACTGGCGGCCTGGAGATTTCGACCAGCGTCGTTGAGTAACGACCCGCTCACGGGTTCAGCACGCAAAACAAAGGCCACCGATACGCTCGGTGGCCTTTTTTGTGAAACGCGTTAAGCCGGTGAAGGGTTACTCCAGGTAGGTGTAGCCCTCTAGGCCTTCGGTCAGGCTGGCGGCAAAGTGGGCTTGCTCCTCGGCAGAGAAGCCACTGGTCACCAGCTGCTCGGTGAGTTTTTGCTTCAAAACTCGGGCGTCGAAGTTCACGTAGGCCAATACGTTGGCCACCGAATCCCCCGCCTGCGGGTTAGAGAGCACCCACTCGCCATCTTCACCTAGCGCTGCATCCACCGAATCGGTATCGCCGAACAGGTTGTGCAGGTCGCCAAGAATCTCCTGGTAGGCGCCCACCAGGAAGAAGCCTAACCAGCGCTCGTCGTCATTGGCCCACTCAGGCAGTGGCAGGGTGGTTTCTACCCCTTGGCCATCCACATAGCTATCGATACGGCCATCAGAGTCGCAGGTGATGTCCTGGATCACCGCACGGCGGGTGGGCGCTTTGTCCAGCCCGCTGAGTGGTAGCACGGGGAAAATCTGCTCGATGCCCCACACGTCTGGCACTGACTGGAACAGCGAGAAGTTAACGAACAGCTTGTCGGCCAATTTTTCGGCCAGCTCGTCCATGATTTCCCGGTGCGCGCGGTTGCGGGTATCTAGCTTTCCACGCAGGCGCGTGCAGGCGGCCATGTAGAGGCGCTCGCCTTCGGCGCGGGCGTTGATGCTGCTCAGACCCAGAACGAAACGGTCGTGTAGCTCGCTAACTGCCTGCAACAGGTCGTGCCATGCCTCGACCAGCACCCGCGGTTCTTGGGTCTCGGCCAACTGGTCGAACACCCGCCACAGCTCTTCTACCTGCGGATCTTCTTCCTGGGTCGCGCGCTCTGGCGGCGTGTCGTTGACGCGCTCTTCACCAATGACATTGGTGATCAGCACCGCATGGTGGGCGGTGAGTGAACGGCCGGATTCACTGATCAGGTGCGGCTGGGGCAGGTCGGCTTCCTGGCAGAGCTGTGAGAACGCGCTAACCACGTTGCGGGCGTACTCCTGCATGGAGTAGTTCGCCGAGCAGTAGCTGCGCGAACGGGTGCCTTCGTAGTCGATCCCTAAGCCGCCGCCCACATCGACGGTGTCGATGGGTGCGCCCAGGCTCATCAGGTTTTGATAGAAGCGCGCGCACTCCCGCAGGCCGCGCTGAATATCGCGAATGTTGGCGATCTGCGAGCCTAGATGGAAGTGCACGAGCTGCAGGCTGGCCAGAGCGTCCTGGGCGCGTAGGGTTTCGACCACTTCCAGAATCTGGCTGGCGGTGAGACCGAACTTCGACTTCTCACCGCCGGTGTTCTGCCACTTGCCCTTGCCTACCGAGGCCAGCCGCGCGCGCAGGCCAATGCGCGGGGTTACGTCCAGCTCGCGGGCCTCTTCTAAAATCAGCTCCAGCTCGGAGAGCTTCTCCACCACCAGATACACTTTGTGGCCGAGCTTCTCGCCCAGCAGCGCCAGGCGCACGTACTCGCGGTCTTTATAGCCATTGCAGACGATCAGCGACGAACCGCCGTCGGAGAGCGCCAGCACCGCCAGCAGCTCGGGTTTGCTGCCTGCTTCGAGCCCTACGCGACCATTACCACGCTCAGAGGTAGCGAGAATCTCTTCTACCACCCGACGCTGCTGGTTCACCTTAATCGGGTAAACCGCGGTATAGCCGCCCTGGTAGTCCACGTCCTGCATGGCGGCGTCAAAGGCACCGCAGAGCTGTTCGACGCGATCGTGAAGAATATCGCTAAAGCGCACCAGCACCGGTAAGCGTAACCCCGCCGCCTGTAACTGACGGACTAACGCACTGATAGGCAGCGCCGGGCCTTCCGCATCGCTGCCCAGCGGGCGTACCAGGGCTTGGCCATGGTCGTCGACATCAAAGTAGCCGCTGCCCCACTGGTCCATGTTCCAAGTGCGGCGGGCACGCACGGCGGGGCTGCTGGTCGTTGCCATTTCACTCATGAAGATGCCTCTGGAATCGGGAGTGCGCCAAACGCGATGCGTGCTTTAAGAATCATGCGGAAGCGCTCGGGGTCGTGGGGAGTTAAGTCATGGGCCGGTGGGTCGACATACACCACCAGCAGCCGTGACAGCCAATAACGCAGTGCGGTCATGCGCAGCATCGTCGGCCAAAGCGTGCGTTCGGATTCGGTCAGCGGGCGTCGTGCTTGATAGGCGCTTAAAATGGCGTTGTAACGCTCGGCGTTCAGCGAACCGTCCTCATTGGAGGCCCAGTCGTTGATCACGATGGCGAGATCAAACAGCAAGTCACCGGTGCAGCCGTTATAAAAATCGATAATACCGCCTAGGGCGTCGCCCTCGAACAGCGTGTTATCGCGGAACAAATCGCCATGCACTGCTCCTTGGGGAAGCTCGCCATGCTGGCTAAATTCGCTCTCGAAATCATCCACTGCGTTCTTCATCAGTGTTTGATCGTCAGGGCTGATGTAGGTGAGCACCTTATGGTGTACCGCCCGCAGCCAGTGCAGGTCACGGGGGTTGGGGCGATGCCCGGGAAAGTGCTGCGATACTTTATGCATCTGCCCAAGCGTGCTGCCCAGCGCTTGGCACTGGGCAAGGTTGGGGGCGCTGGGGTGCTTGCCCGGCAGGCGCGGGAACAGCAGCGCAGGCTTGCCCGCCAGGCTGTGCAGCGCCACGCCTTCGCGGTCATGAATAGTGCCGGGCACCGGTAAGCGGTGCTCGTCTAAGTAATCGAGCAACTCAACAAAAAACGGCAGCTCTTCGTGTTCGCCTTGCTCAAACAGGGTGAGCACCAGCTCGCGGCGGTCGGTGGTCACGAAAAACGTCGAGTTCTCCGTGCCGCCTGCCACACCTTGAAGCGCAACAAAGCTGCCAACATCAAATTTTTCCAAAAACGCGGCGACCTGTGCGTCGCTAAGCGGGGTGAATACTGCCATGAGGATCTCGCCCAGGTTGCTAAGCCCATTATTGTAGCGGCTTGCCGCACGAGTTGGCAGCGTTGTGTGGCGTTGCGCCTCGTGTTTTACAGCTCTTTTCTGCAGGCCCGGCGTTGAACGCGTATCATAGAGAGCAGACATCCTTACCGTTTTGCTGACTATGGAATTTGGTTATGGCCCGTGCCCCAATCGTGCTCGTCGATGGCTCTTCGTACCTCTATCGCGCGTTTCATGCGCTGCCGCCGCTAACGACCTCTAACGGTCAGCCGACCGGGGCCGTGAAGGGTGTACTGAACATGCTCAAACGGCTGATGAAAGACTACCCCGATAGCCCCATGGCGGTGGTGTTCGACGCGCCGGGTAAAACCTTCCGCGATGAGCTGTACAGCGATTACAAGGCCCACCGCCCACCCATGCCGGATGACCTACGCAGCCAAATCGAACCGCTGCACGCCTGTGTCAAAGCACTCGGCCTGCCGCTGCTGTGCATCGAAGGGGTCGAGGCGGATGACGTGATTGGCACGTTGGCGCACCAAGCCACTCAGGCTGGCCGCGACGCGGTCATCTCCACCGGCGATAAGGACATGGCCCAACTGGTGAACGGCCACATCACGCTGGTCAACACCATGAAAGAGGAAACCCTCGATGAAGCGGGCGTGGAGGAGAAGTTTGGCCTGCCTCCCGCACTCATCATCGACTTCCTCGCACTGATGGGCGACAAGGTGGACAACATCCCCGGCGTGCCTGGGGTGGGCGAGAAAACCGCCATTGGCCTGCTGCAAGGTATGGGCGGCGGTTTAGACACGATTTATGGCGATTTAGAGCGCGTGACCACCCTCGGTTTCCGCGGCGCGAAAACGTTACCCAAAAAACTGGAAGAGCACCGCGAGCAAGCGTTTCTCTCCTATCAGTTAGCGACGATCAAAACCGACTGCGACCTGCCGGTGGGGCTGGATGATTTAGACATTGCCCACCCGGACCGCGAAGCGTTGGTCGAGCTCTACAAACAGATGGAGTTCAAACAGTGGCTCGCCGAGCTGCTGGAAGGTAACGACGAAGGCGTGGACGATGTGGCAGGCGGCGAGCCCGTCTCGGAAACAACCGACAGCACGACGGAAACGGCGCCGACCGAGCGCCACGACCATGTGATTACCGAGCAGGCCGAGCTGGAGGCGTGGCTCGAACGGCTCAACGAGGCCGAACGTTTCTGCTTCGACTTGGAAACCACCAGCCTCAACTACATGGATGCAGAAATTGTGGGTATTGGCGTGTCGCTGGAAGCCGGGGAAGCTGCCTATATTCCGGTGGCCCATGATTACTTGGATGCTCCCCAGCAGCTTGATCGCAAAGCGGTGCTGGCAGCGTTAAAGCCACTGCTGGAAGACCCGGCCAAAACCAAAATTGGTCAAAACCTCAAATACGATATTTCCGTACTGGCGAACTACGACATTTCTGTCGTTGGCCCGTTTGCCGACACCATGCTAGCGTCGTATGTGCTCAACTCCACCGCCACGCGCCACGATATGGATTCGCTGGCGCTGAAGTACCTGGGCGAGAAAACCATTTCGTTTGAAGAGATCGCGGGCAAAGGCGCCAAGCAGCTGACGTTTAATCAGATTGCCCTAGAGCAAGCGGCTCCCTACGCCTGCGAGGATGTAGATATCACCCTGCGCCTACAGGACACGCTGCGTCCCCAAGTGGAGCGGGAAGGGCGCTTGGCCGAGGTGCTCGACCACCTTGAACTACCGCTAATCAGCGTGCTGTCGCGCATCGAGCGTAACGGCGTGGCCGTGGATGCCGAGCGCCTGTACGAGCAGAGCCAGCAGCTCGAACAGCGCATCCGCGAGTTAGAGAGTGAAGCTTTCGAGCTGGCGGGCCGTGAGTTCAATTTGGGCTCACCCAAGCAACTGGGGCAGATTCTGTTTGAAGAGCAGAAAATCCCAGTCATCAAGAAAACCCCCAAAGGCGCGCCTTCCACCGCCGAAGCCGTGCTGGAAGAGCTGGCGCTGGACTACCCCTTGCCCAAGGTGATCATGCAGCACCGTGGCCTGGCCAAGCTGAAATCTACCTATACCGATAAGCTGCCGCGCCTGCTGAACAAGAAAACTGGCCGCGTGCACACCAGCTATCATCAGGCGGTTACGGCCACCGGGCGGCTGTCGTCGTCGGACCCGAACCTGCAGAACATCCCGATTCGTACCGAAGAGGGGCGCAAGATTCGCCAGGCGTTCGTGGCCCGCCCTGGCTACCGCATTGTGGCGGCGGACTACTCGCAGATCGAGCTGCGTATTATGGCGCACCTTTCGGAAGATAAAGGGCTGCTGGAAGCGTTTGCTGAAGAGCGCGATATCCACACCGCTACCGCGGCGGAAGTTTTTGGCACCTCGCTTGAAAAGGTGTCTGGCGACCAGAGGCGCAGCGCTAAGGCGATTAACTTTGGCTTGATTTACGGCATGAGCGCTTGGGGGCTGGCTCGTCAGCTGCGTATTGACCGTAGCCAGGCCCAAACCTACATCGACCGCTACTTTGACCGCTACCCAGGCGTCGCCCGCTATATGGACCGCATTCGTACCCAGGCGGCGGAAGATGGCTTTGTCGAAACCGTGATGGGGCGGCGTTTATACCTGCCAGAGATTCACTCGCAAAACCGCAACCGCCGCCAAGGGGCCGAGCGCACGGCCATCAACGCGCCGATGCAGGGCACGGCGGCGGATATTATCAAACAGGCCATGATTGATGTGGATGCGTGGCTAGCGGAAGGGGAGTTCGATGCGCTGATGGTCATGCAGGTACACGATGAATTGGTGTTCGAGGTGGCCGAGGCGCAGGTAGAGCGCTTTATTGAGCAAGTGCAGGCACGCATGCAGGCCGCGGCCTCGCTCAGCGTACCGCTGATTGTGGAAGCGCAAAGCGGCGCGAATTGGGATGAAGCCCACTAACGAACGAGAGAGCACTCGCCAATAACACACAATCCCCACAGCGGTCGCTGCGGGGGTTGTGTTGAGTACGTTACTTAAGCACCGGCTTCAAAAGCGTGTGCCCAAGTCGCGCTTAACGCCAGCCGACGCGGTCGAAGATACGTACCGCTTCCGGGTTGTTCTCACCCAGGATGCTGATGTTGATGTCGTCTTTAGCGAAATCGCCCCAAGACTCCAGCACTGGGTTTTTCTTCACGCCTTCTACCACCGGGAACTCGTAGTTACGCTCGGCCAGCACTTCCTGCGCTTGGTCAGAGGCCAGGAACTCCAGGAAGCGAATGCCGTTTTCCGGGTTTTGCGCGTTGGCGACCAGGCCTGCACCGCCGACGTTCACGTGGGTACCGCGGTCATCCTGATTGGGGAAGATCACGCCCACTTTGCGCGCGGCTTCACGCTCGGCGGCATCGTCAGAGTGCAGCAGGCGTACGTAGTAGTAGTGGTTGGCGACGGCGAGGTTACACTCACCGCTGGCAACGCCAAGAATCTGATCGGTATCACCGCCTTCTGGGTCGCGGGCCATGTTATTCACAACGCCCTGGGCCCACTCCTGCGCGCCCTCTTCGCCGTGGTGCTCAATCAGCGATGCCAACAGTGACTGGTTGTAGATGTTGTTGGAAGAGCGAATGCATACTTGGCCTTCAAACTGCGGGTCGGCAAGATCTTCGTAAGTAGCGATCTGGCTCGGGTCGAAGTTTTCGCGGTTGTAGTAGATCACGCGGGCGCGCTGGCTAAAGCCAAACCACATGCCTTCTGGGTGACGCATGGATTCCGGCAGGCGCTCGTTAAGTACATCAGAGTTTACGCTTTGAAAAATACCGTCTTGCTCGGCGCGCCACAGGTTGCCTGCATCCACGGTCAGCATAACGTCGGCGGGGCTAGCCACGCCTTCACGCTGCATACGCTCCATCAGTTGGTTGGCATCGCCTTCCAGCACGTTTACTTCAATGCCTGTCTCTTCAGTGAACGCTTGGTAGAGAATTTCGTCAGAGTCGTAATGACGTGCGGAGTAGATGTTGACTTCATTAGCGAGTGCGCTGCTGGCGAACGCAGAGCCGGCCATGATGGCAGCTACGGAGGCCGTAAGACGTGCTTGTTTCATAACAAATACCCTGAATGTTTATGATAATAAGTTGCATTAACGGCGTGTGCTATTGAAACGCCTTGTTCGAAGAACGTCAAGCGAAATGCTAATGACTCGCATCACTTTTTGTGCCTAGACGTGCATCTCACGCCAATAGAAAATAGAATGCAAATAACTTTCAACCGTGTTCGCAATGGCTGAGCGGTCAGCGCTCTCCCGGCGAACAAACCATGGGTGAACGAATGACGGCAACTGTGTCCCTTTCTGAGGTGGCAGCACCTGCATCGGCGCTGTCGCTACGCGATGTTCAGCATACGTTTGCGGCTAACAAAGTTGTTAAAGGTATTGATCTCGACATTGCTCAGGGCGAAGTGGTCTGCCTGCTTGGCCCTTCCGGCTGCGGTAAAACCACGCTACTGCGCATTGCGGCAGGGCTGGAAGTGGTCCAAGAAGGCACCGTCAGCCTGGAAGGGCAGGCCATTGCCGCCCCCGGCAAACGCCATGTACCGCCGGAAAAGCGCAACGTCGGGCTGGCGTTTCAGGATTCGGCGCTGTTCCCCCACCTTAGCGTGTTGGAAAATGTCACTTTCGGCTTAAAGCATCTGCCCTCCAGCCAGCGCCGTGAACGTGCGCTGGAGCTATTAACCCAGCTTGGCATGGCTGACTACGCCGATACCTACCCGCATATGCTCTCCGGCGGTCAGCAGCAGCGCGTGGCGCTGGCCCGAGCTCTGGCACCTACGCCCAAGCTAATGCTGTTGGATGAACCCTTCTCCAGCCTGGACGCTCGGCTGCGTGATCGGATTCGCGACGATACGCTGCACGTGTTGAAAAAGCTGGGCTCTGCCACGCTGCTGGTGACTCACGACCCGGAAGAAGCGATGTTTATGGCCGACCGTATCGCCTTGATGCGCGATGGCAAAATCGTCCAAACGGGTACCCCGCGGGAGCTTTACTGCGCTCCCGTCGACCCATTTGTGGTGACCTTCTTTGGGGAAGTGAACGAGCTTGAAGGGATGGTGGAAGGAGGCGTGGTACAAACGCCGGTAGGCGACATAGATGCCAGCTGGCTGCCAGAGGGTAGCCAGGCCCAGGTGATGATCCGCCCGGAGGCGCTGCGTATCAAAGAGCGCGACCTGCCTGCGGAAACCCACAGCCACAGCCACGTGGTGATGGCGAAACTACTGGGCCGCACTAGCTTGATTCACCTATGTGCCCACGGTGCTGATGGCCAAGAAGCGCACCTGCACGCACGGGTACCAGGGGTCTTCCTGCCCCAGGAGGGGCAGCCGATTGATATCGACCTCGACCACACCCAGGTATTTATCTTTCCGCGTTAGTCTTTCCGCGTTAGTTGCGCGTTTTAATTACTCGGCTTGGCTGCCTGGGCGCGCCCGGCGCATCGCCAAGCTGAGTAGAATTACCGGTAGAATCCCCACCACCACAATGGTGAGCGATGCAGTAGACGCCTCCGCCAAGCGCTCATCGGACGCCAAACTGTGAGCGCGCACCGCCAGCGTGTCGAAGTTAAACGGCCGCAAAATAATCGTGGCGGGCAGCTCCTTCATCACATCCACAAACACCAGAATGCCCGCGGCCAATAGGCTGCTGCGCATCAGTGGCGTATGAATGCGCCGCAATGTGCCGCCGGCAGTTTGCCCTAAGGTGCGCGAGGCGGCGTCCATGCTTGGCGTCACTTTGCCCAGGCTCGCCTCTACTGCGTTAAACGACACCGCCAAAAAGCGCACCACATAGGCGTAAATCAAGATGAACGCCGTGCCGCTAAACACCAGCCCGATGATCTTATCGTAATGGGTGTGAAGCCAAGTGTTGAGCGCGTTATCCAGCCAGGCAAACGGAATCAAAATACCCACGGCCACCACCGAGCCAGGAATGGCGTAACCCATCGCCGCAATGCGGGTAAACAGTCGCGCACTGGGGGAGTTGTGCAGCCGCACGCCGTAGCTCAGCAGCACCGCCAGCCCCACCGCAATCAGCGCTGCCACCGTAGCGAGGCTCAGGCTGTTCATGGCAAAGCCGATGAAGCGCGTGCCAAATAGGCTGTCGCCGGTAGTCATCGCCATTTCCAGCAGAATACCGCTGGGCAGCAAGAAGCCAACGGTGATTGGTAACAGGCAGGCCAGCGTCGCCCCGACGGCGTGCCAGCCGTGCAACCTGTACTCAGGCAACTGTTGATAGCGGTTGGTGGTGTGGAAGTAGCGGCGCTTACCCCGCGACCAGCGCTCCAGCAGCACAAAAGCAATCACAAAAGTGAGTAGGCAAGCGGCTAGCTGGGCAGCGGCAATCGGCTCGCCCAGGCCAAACCAGGTGCGGTAAATACCCGTGGTAAAGGTATCCACCCCAAAGAACTGCACCGCGCCAAACTCATTGAGCGTTTCCATCAACACCAGCGACACGCCACCCACCAGCGCTGGGCGCGCCAGCGGCAGCGCCACGCTGGCAAATAAACGCCAGGGGCCGCGCCCTAACGTGCGACCAACATCCAAGACGCACACCGACTGCTCTAAGAAGGAAGCGCGGGCCAGCAGGTACACATAGGGGTAAAGCACGAAGGTGATCAGCGTGGCAGCGCCCCCCAACGAGCGTACATTGGGGAAGTAGTAGTCGCCGACCTGCCAGTGAAACCACTCCCGCAGCAGGCTTTGTAGCGGCCCCGCCACCTGTAGAAAATCGGTGTAGGCATAAGCAATCACATAGGTCGGCACCGCCAGCGGCAGCAGTAGCGCCCACTCAAATAGGCGCTTGCCGGGGAAGCGACACATCACCACCAGCCACGCCGTTCCGGTGCCAATCACCAGGGTGCCTAAGCCTACCCATAGCACTAACCAGAACGTATTCGAGAGATAGCGGGGCAGCACGGTGCTGGCCAGGTGCTGCCAAACGCCTTCGGTGGGCATCACGATATGGCCAAGCACGACCAAAATAGGCAGTGCCACAATCAGGGCAATCAGAAAAAGTGCAATTGACCAAGGGTTAAGCGACAGCGTAAAGCGTGATGCGAAACCTGAAAGCAGAGCCGATGGTGACCGGCGAGCAGGTGTAGACACGTCGTTGGCTCCTTGGACGAGGGGCAGTATGGCTCGTCAATGCGAAAAAATAGCGGTTGCAAATAGTATCACTTGCGTCAGTGGGGTGCAGCCAGCATTCGGGCAGGCAAAAAAATCCCCCCGCAAAGCGGAGGGATTTAGCGCAGGCCTAACCGCTGATGTGTTAGTAGCCCACCATCATGCTAGGTAGCCCGGTAATCAAGCTGGGGAAGATAGACATCAGGATACAGGCCAGAATGATGATCGCTACAAACGGTACCACCGCTTTGTACAGATCGACGATCTCAACCCCTGGCGGTGCCACCCCTTTGAGGTAGAACAGCGCATAGCCAAACGGCGGTGTGAGGAAGGAGGTCTGCAGTACCACCGCGACCATGACCACGAACCACAATACGTCCACGCCCATCTGAGCAATGATCGGCAGCATAATCGGGAAGCTCAGCAGCACAATGCCGGTCCAGTCCAGGAACATACCCAGGATAAAGACCAGGAACAGCATCAGCAGCAGCGCGCCAAAGGTGCCGCCTGGCATGGCCAGTACGAAGTCGCTGATCACCGTCATACCGCCGCCAATGGAGAACACGCCGGTAAACGCCGTCGCGCCCACCAGTACCAGCATCACCATGGTGGTGGTTTTACCCGCTTCGATCAGCGTGTTGTAGCAGGTAGAGAGCTTACGGTCGCCAAAGATTAAGAACAGCAAGAAGGCGATAAACACGCCAATCGCCGAGGCCTCGGTCGCGGTGGCGATCCCGGTAAATAGAGCACCGAGCACGCCCAGGATCAGCGACATCGGCGGCACCACGTACTTGCCCAGCATAATAAGCAGCTCTTTGGTGCTGACTTCCGCGCGCTCCTCTTTCGGCACCTTGGGGCCGTAGCTGGGTTTCAGCCAGCAGATCAGCACCACGTAAAGCGCGTACATCACGCCCAGCAGCAGGCCTGGAATCAGCGCCCCGGCAAACAGCGCACCCACCGACACCGGCGAGTAGCTGGCCATCAAAATCAGCATGATGCTGGGCGGAATCAAAATGCCTAGACAGCCGCTGGCCATGATCACGCCCGCGCTGAGCTCTTTGTTGTAGCCATACTTCAGCATCGGCACCAGCGCGATCATCCCCATAACGGCAATGGATGCCCCAACAATACCGGTCGTAGCGGCCAGCAATACCGAAACAACAACGACGGTTAAGGCGAGGCCGCCGCGCACATTCGCCAGCAGCAGGCGCATGGCGTCGAACATCTTCTCCGTGACGCCGGAGTCGTTGAGAAAGCGCGCCATCAAAATAAACAGCGGAATGGCGACCAGCACATAGTTGTCCATGGCGTTGCCATAAACGTTATTAATAATAATGCCGAGGGTATTAATGCCGGGGCCTAGATACGCGCCGATGACCGCCATGCCGCCCAGCACAAAGGCTAGCGGATGGCCCATAAACAGCCCGACCAGCAGCCCGCCGAACATCACCAGCGTCAGTAGTTCTGCACTCATGCGGATGTCTCCTCACGCAGCTGCATGATGGCGTGTAGGACGATGGCAATCGCCTGCAGCAAAATTAGCGCAGCGGCCACGACGATGACCCCTTTCACCGGGTAAACGGGAATCGAGACCATGCCATAGGTGGTTTCGCCACGGCTAAAGGAGCGCTCAAAGAAGCGCCAGCCGTAGGTCAGCAGCAGCCAAATAAACGGCACGAAGAAAACTAGGTAGCCAATGAGATCCAGCACGGCCTGCTTCTTACGAGATAGCAAACGCTTCACCACATCCACCTCAACGTGAGCGTGATGACGCAACCCGTAAGCCGCCATGAGCATAAAGTGAGCGCCGAACAGCATCTTCGTAATATCGAACGCCCAGTCGCTGGGGCGGCCGAAAAAAAAGCGCGACACAATGTCGTAAAGCACTATGAGAGTAATGATGGCAATTAACGGCGCGATAATGCGGCCAAACAGCTCGTTAATCGCATCGATCGCCTTGGCAATCGCATTCATGGAAGATCTCCGCAACTGAGCTAAGGCCGCCCCGGCAGGTGCTGGGGCGGCAATGTTACGCTTTTATAGTGAATGCCTTATAGGCAGGCTTCGATCTCTTCCAGTGAGGGCAGGTTATCCATGGTACGGCTCATGTTGAAGGGGGCCGTCACATCACGCCATGCGGCGTACTCTTGCAGGTAGGTGATCATGGAGTGGTAGACCTTAGCATGGTCAGGGTTCTCACAGGCGCCGCGTACGATGACCTCGTTGGTGATCTCCTGGATACGCGCCAGATCCTCTTCAGAGAACTGGTTGATGGTCACGCCCGCGTCGATAAACTTCTGGGTCGCTTCGGTGGATTCGCGCTCAGACCAGGAGAGGGACCACGCCATGGTGGCTTCGGCAGCGATACGCAGCTTGGCTTGCGTCTCTTCAGAAAGCGCATCCCAAGAATCTTTGTTGATCATAACGCCGAACACGCTCGCTGACTGGTGCCAGCCGGGGGTCGCCCAGTAGTCGGCCACTTCGGCAAAGCCTGCATTGAAGTCAACGCCAGGGGTGGAGAACTCACCTGCGTCAATCACGCCACGCTCAATGGCTTGGTACACTTCGCCACCAGCCAGTGTGACCTGTGAGCCGCCCAACTCTTCAAGCACACGGCCCTGGTCACGGCCAGAAAGACGCAGGCGCTTGCCTTCTAGGTCGGCGATGCTCTCGATGGGCGTGCGGCCCATAAAGCCGGATTCATTGTTGGTAATACCGTAGGGCAGGTAAACCATGTTGTACTGGCCATAGATCTCTTGGTAGAGCTCAAAACCGCCCCACTGTTGGATCCAGTTCAGATAATCGACACCGTTGAACAAACTGGTGGTGGTGGCCAGCGGCGAGAACGCTGGGTTTAAGCCTGCCCAGTAGCCGGGCCAGTCACCTGCGGCTTGGATAGCGCCGGTTTCAGTGGCGTCGAAGACTTCGGTGCCGGGCATCAAGGTGCCGCCTGCGCGGAAGTTAATTTGAACTTCGTCGCCCGCTAGTTGGTTAACCAACTCTGCCCAGTGCTGGTCGATCTTGATCAGATCCAGGTTCTCCGGCCAGGTGGAGGTCATGGTCCACTGCTCTTGTGCCTGGGCGGTGGAGGTGAGAGCGGCGAAAGCGACGCCAGCGGCAAGGCTGGTCAATGCGAATTTTGTAGTCTTTTTCATTGTATGTTTCCTGGTACTTTGGCGGTTAGCGTTATTAGTGTTAATGACCTGAAAGCAGGAAAGTACAGCGGGCAGGCTAACGTTTACGTAAAGTAAAACATCCTGCGCTGCATCGCTAAGCTAGCATATACCCCCCGCTGCAGCGCAATATCAGTAATACAAGGAAGCTAACGCGGGCTTTGTTGCCGTTTTATTTGAAAAATGGCAGTCAAAACATCGCTTTAAAATGCTATTAGGTGCACTTCCACAGGGGGGATATGGTGATAAAACGTTGAAAAGCGCCTATTTGTTAAACCAAAGTTGTAAGAGAATTTTTATTTTAAGGAGTTGCCATGGGCAGGCCGCACCACGCTGAGCCTACCTCACCGGCTGGCACTGCCGTTGCACAACAAGCTGCTGTGTTAGCCAGCTATGCCCGCCGTTTAAAGCGGCGCGGCTGGCGGGGGTTAGTGTGGCTTAACGGTGCTCCAGAGCAGGCGCGCCAGCAGGCGTTGGCGCTATGGCAAGCACTCGACTGGAGTGCGCCACTGTGGATAGGGGATGGCCAGCAAGCGCCGGTAGCACCGAGCTTGCCAAGCCGCAAAGCGCGCACCCGGCTGGGAGCAGAGCATCAGCTGGTGATCCTGGATGCCAGCGGCCACCAAGGGTTAGATCCAGATGCCCTAGGCGCACTAGCGGGCACCGTCAGCGCTGGCGGTCTGCTGGTGCTGGTCACCCCAGCGACGTGGGGCAGCCAACCCGATCCCGACTACGCCCGCTTTGCCGATTACCCTTGGCAGTGGGAAGCGCTCAGCGCGCACTATTTAGCGCGGTTGGCCTGTCAGTTGGGCGAGACGAACGCCGTGATCCGCTGGCCCGTTGGTGGTGCGCTATGGCTACCCGCGTTGAGCAAACGGCAAGAAGCTGCCGCCCAATGGGACGATGCTGACTGTCTCACCCTAGACCAGGCCAGCGCAGTGAGCGCGCTGGTCAAGCTCAAACGCCGCCGCCCGCTGGTGGTGACTGCCGACCGGGGGCGAGGCAAAAGTGCCGCTTTGGGCATAGCCTGCGCGCGCTTACTGCAGCAAAGCGGTGACGTAGAACTCCTGCTCACGGCCCCTCGGCTTAGCGCAGTGGAGAGCGTCTTTAGCCGAGTGGCGGCGCTGTGCCCTGAGGTGACGCAGCATGGCCACGCCGAGGTGTCGCTTCCCAACGGCAGTCGGCTGCGCTTTTTGCCGCCGGATGTTCTGACAGAACAGATAGAGCAGGGCACGTTAGGAGGCAGCGGCAGTATGCTGCTGGTGGATGAAGCCGCCGCCATTCCGGCGTCGTTGCTGGCCCGCTGGCTGGTGGCCTTTCCGCGCATTGCGTTTGCCACGACGGTGCATGGCTACGAAGGCTCGGGGCGCGGCTTTGCGCTACGTTTTCGCGATGTGCTAGACCGCCAAGCGCCCCAGTGGCGTGAATTGACGCTGCAAACGCCAATACGTTGGTCAGCCGGTGACCCGCTGGAAGCCGTCATTCAACACCTGCTTTTACTCGATGCGCCGCTACCCAAAGTAGAGCCACACCAGGGCGAGCGGCTTCCCAGTATGGTGATTAGCCAAGCGCAGCTAGCGGAGCGGGGGGCTTTGCTGGAACAGATGTTTGGCCTGCTGGTGCAGTCCCACTACCGCACCACGCCGAGTGATTTACGCCAACTGCTGGATGGCCCTGGCACGTCGCTGCGCATGGTGCTAGGCAGCGATGGGGCTGACCCCCAAGCGGTGCTGATCACGCGAGAGGAGGGCGGCTTTGATGCCGCGCTTGCCGAGCAGGTAGCGCGAGGCGAGCGCAGAGCTCAGGGGCATTTGTTGGCGCAGTCGCTGGCGGCCCATTGCGGCAGCCGTGAGGCGCTAACCGCCCGCTGGCGGCGGGTGGCACGCATTGCTGCTCACCCACAGCGCCGTCGCGAAGGGTTGGGGCGGCAGCTGTTAGAAGAGGATATGGTCAGCGCTGCTCAGCATGGCATTGGCTTGTACGGTGCCGCCTTTGGCGCAGAGGCGTCGCTGCTGCGCTTTTGGCTGGCACTGGGGTTTGTGCCGGTGCGTTTAGGTATTACCCGAGAAGCCGCCACTGGCGAATACGCCGTGATGGTCGCCAAATCGCTCAACCAAGAGGGGCAGTCGGTGCTAAGTGAATTAACCGCTGGCTTTGCCGCTTCGCTACCCGGCCTGTTGGCGTTTGAATTGGCAACACTGCCTGCTTCGGTGGTGGCGCTGTTGCTTACCTCGCTCCTCGGCCATCCGCTTAGCGTAGCCGAGCACCAAGCCATTCACGATGTCGCTTATGCTCGCCGCGACCCCGCCCTGGCTCGCCCGGCGCTGCAGGCGCTGGCGCGTGAAGCCAGCCGCCAACCGTTAGGTGAGGCCCAGCAGGCGCATCAGCAGCTCGCTGCTTGGGCCTACCAAAATCAGCCGTTCGCTAAGGCTCAAAAAGAGGCCGTACAATGCTTACGTCAGGCTGTACAGCAGGTGATCGAAGCATGTGCGCTTTTCCCCAGTGAGCCAGAGCGGTAAAGTAAGCCCGTTATCGATAATGAAGAGTTTCCATGAACGCACATCTAGCAGCGCTCGAACCACGCCTTGTATGGCAGCACTTTCGCACCCTGTGTAACACGCCGCGCCCCTCCGGCCATGAAGCCGCTTTGGTGGCGACGTTAGAAGCCTGGGCCGATGCTCAGGGGCTCACCCACGACCGGGATGCCTTTGGCAACCTGCGCATTCGCAAGCCCGCAACGCCCGGCTGTGAAGACGCTCCCGGTATCGTGCTGCAGGGGCACCTGGATATGGTAGCCCAGGCCAACTCGGGGCATGAGCACGACTTTACCCGTGACCCCATTCGCACCGTGGTCAAAGAGGGATGGCTTTACGCTGAAGGCACCACTCTAGGGGCGGATAATGGCATGGGCGTGGCGGCCATTTTGGCCGTACTGGAAGACCCCGAGCTGACCCATGGCCCGCTGGAAGCGCTGTTCACCCTGGAAGAAGAGACCTCCATGGGCGGTGCGCTGAACCTTGCCGAAAACTGGTTGGAAGGCTCGCTGCTGCTCAACTTGGATAGCGAAGACCGTGGCGAGGTGTATATCGGCTGTGCGGGCGGCGCGGATGTGGTGGTCGATGCGCAACTGCCCAGCGCTGCCCTGCAGGAGGGTGAGCAACTCCTTTCTCTCTCGCTCACCGGCCTGAAAGGCGGCCACTCGGGCATGGATATCCATAAGCCTTTGGGAAACGCTAACCGCCTGCTGGTACGTGTGCTGTGGGCACTGGAGGCCTTCGGTGCCCGCCTGGTGAGCTACCAGGGCGGCACGCTGCGCAACGCCATTCCCCGTGAAGCCTTTGCCCAGGTAGCGCTGCCCGCCGATGATATGGACGCCGCCCTGGCGGCCGTTGAGAAGCTGGCCGTGACCCTCAAAGCCGAGCTGGGCAGTGGCGATAGCGGCTTGGTATTGACCGCCACCCGTGCGGAACAGGCCGACGCTGAGCCGCTGACCCTGGACGCTAGCGCCATGCTGCTGGCCGCGCTACATGCCGCCCCGTGTGGCGTCGAGCGCATGAGCGCCGACGTGCCAGGCGTAGTCGAAACCTCCAACAACCTGGGCGTGTTAAGCGTCGAGCAGGGGCGTTTCCACCTCTGCGCCCTGGTGCGTTCGTTGCACGATAGCGCTGCCCAAGCGATGGCCGAGCGCTTTCAGGCGCTGTTTGGGCTAATGGGCGCACGGGTGAAAGTCGAAAACGGCTACCCCGGCTGGGCACCCAACCCGGATAGCCCGCTACTGGCCACCTTCAAGGCGCGCCACGCGGCGCTGATGGGCCACGAGCCCGAGGTGAAAGTGATCCATGCAGGGCTAGAGTGCGGTATTTTGGGCAGCAAATACCCGCACTTGGACATGATTTCCTTTGGCCCGCTGATTCGCGGCGCGCACTCGCCGGATGAGCGGGTGGAGATCGAGTCCGTGGCGGAGTTCTGGGCCATGCTGCGCGATCTGGTAGCGGCGCTGGCGAAGTAACGCCATGCTAAAGTAGCAAAAGAGCAATAAAAACGGCACCGCGAAGGTGCCGTTTTTATTAGGGACGAAGAGCCGCAGTGTTATTAATCGCGGCTGTTCACCGAACTTACTTGCCTAAATAGGCGTTGAGCATCCACACGGTTTTTTCCTGCTCGCGGATGTAGTCGCCCGCCTGGGCGGCGGTGCCTTCGTCGTCGGCGTCAGACGCTAGCGCCAGCAGTTCGCGCTGCAGTTCGATCAGCGTTTGATAGCCTGCCAGAACGCCTTGCACGCAGGTCTTGCCATCGTGGACATCTTTGTCTTCTTGGATGCGCGACAGCTTCACGTAATCGCTGTAGGCGTGTACCGGCTTATGCCCCAGGGTGAGAATACGCTCGGCCACTTCATCTACTTTGGTCAGCAGGTCAGTGTAGAACTCTTCAAACTTGGCATGCAGCTCAAAGAAGTCGTTGCCCTTCACGTTCCAGTGGTAGCCACGCACATTCATGTAAAAAATCTGATAGTTGGCCAGCAGGTGATTGAGTTTCTCGGCTAACTGGCTGGCGCTGCCTTCGTGTAGGCCAATGCTGTTCATATTATCCATTTGTGCTCCTCCATGGTTGGAGCCGCGCTGAAAAAGTACGGCCATCAAATCGTTTGATCTAGCTTAAGGCGCTGTGCTTGTGATGCAAAACAGGTTTTTTGCATCGCAGCTATAGCGCCCTACCATTAGAGCGGTGAGCTGGCGACGGCTGACTCATCGCTGATGAATAAAGAAATGTAGGCGCAGGCGCGTCATTTCAAGGGGCTTATCTTCAAGGCTCGCTCCACGACCCGCTCAAAGTCGCGCTCAGCGGCTTGCAAGCCACAGGCGTGCGATGCTTTCGCAACGGTCTGCCAGAAGCTCTGCCGTGCGGGGTAGCGCCTGTTCTAATGTCATTAGGCCATCGGCTAGCGCAAAGGCGGCGGTAACGCCTTCTTCCGTGCAGGCTTGCCAGCCATCGCCTAGGCTACCCGCGAGCACAATCACCGGCTTGCCCTGGCGCTTAGCGGCGCGTGAGACACCAATCGGCGTTTTGCCCGCTAAGCTCTGGCCATCTAGGCGGCCCTCGCCGGTAATCACTAAATCTGCATCGTTCAGTAATTGGGCAAAATTCGCCTGCTGCATGATCATTTCAATGCCTGGCGTTAGCGTCGCGTTCAAAAAGCAGTGCGCCGCAAACCCCATGCCGCCTGCCGCTCCCGCTCCTGGCAGCTCTCGGTCGTCTCGGCCCAGCGCCTTGGCGGTGAGGTCGGCAAAGTGGCCGAGTGCGCGGTCTAGCGTTGCCACATCGGCGTCTGTCGCGCCCTTTTGTGGGCCGAAGACGGCACTGGCACCGCGTTCGCCTAGCAGTGGGTTATCCACATCCACGGCGGCCTCTACGCGTAATTCGGCCAAGCGCGGGTCTAACGTCGAAAGATCCAGGGTCGCAAGCTGCTGGAGTGCGCCGCCGCCTGGAGGCAGCGGCTGGCCCTGGGCATCCAGTAGCGTAGCCCCCAATGCTTGCAGCATTCCTGCGCCCGCATCGTTGGTGGCGCTTCCGCCGAGCAGCAGCAGGGCATGGGTGGCGCCTGCATCTAGGGCAGCGAGAAACAGCTCGCCCACGCCGAAGGTGGTGGTATGCAGGGCGCTGCGCTCTGCGTGGGTCAGGTGCTGCAGGCCGCTGGCTTCTGCCAGCTCGATAAACGCGGTACGCTGCTCGCTTAGCCAGCCCCAGGCGGCTTGGCGTGGCCGCCCAAGGGCGTCTTGCACCGTGAGCGTACGGCGCTCGGCATGGGTGGCGGCAATTAAGGCATCAAGGCTGCCTTCGCCGCCATCCGCCAGGGGGCAGAGCTGTGTGATGGCGTTGGGCGCTGCCCGTTGAATACCTTGTGCCATGGCCTTGGCGGCCTCTTCGGCATCCAAGGCGTCCTTAAAACTGTCAGGGCAAAGCAGTACTTTCATCGCACAACCTCCTTAAAACGTTGTCTCAGCGTGTTGTCGTTCTTTTTAATGTCTGTTGGCGAGCTTAGCGCGCTGCTTGGTGGCACACCAGCCACGAAGGTAGCGAGAGGATTTATCATGAAGGCCATACCCCTTAGCATTACCTGCCTGTTGGCACTGGCGGGTTGTCAGACGGTTCCTGACCGGCTGCCCCAAGCGGAGCCTGCGCCAGCGGCGGCTTGCTACTTCCCCACCGGCCAGTCTGCGCCAGATGAAACGCTGAGCGTTTTGACGGATAGCATCGACGTGCTGGAAGCCTGGGGGTTTTCGTTGGAGACCACTGATACGGAGCTTGGGCTAGTGAGTGCCTCCCGGGAGCGCGAGCTGATCGGCTACTATGACCGCTATGACTACGACTATGGCTACGGCAGCGGCTTCCGCCTGTTTGGCGGGTTTGGTATTGGTCGCGGCGTAGGGATTGGCGTGGGTGGCTCCTTCGGCCCAGGTTTTGGCCAGCAGCCCGTTGAGGTAGAGCGGGTATCGCTGCTTGCCCGCGATGGCCATCTGCGCATTTCAAGGGACATTCGACGCTTTGACCACCTGGGCGACCTGCGAGAATCCTATAGCGCCAGTAACGATGATTTCTGTGGCCGTTTCCAGGACGCTTTTTCGTCATCCGTCACACCGCAGGGGGCATCATGACACCGTTTCGCCATACCTCATGGGTAGCGCTCACGCTATGCGCCACGCTGTGGCTGGCAGGCTGTGCCACCACGCAACCTCTTGAACCGCGCGAGCTGCGCTATAGCGCGCCAATGGAGCAAACCTTCCGCGAGGCGGTAGCACTGATGATGGAGCAGGGCTATGTGATACGCCACGCTGATTTGACCTTAGGGCGCGCCGAGGCAAGCCTGGCACGCTGGCCGGAGTATCGCATCCAACTACAAGTAAGCGATGCACAAGGAGGCAGCTTAGTGAGCGTGTCAGCACTGCGCGGTAGCCAGCCGATACCGCCTTATGTGCTAGATCCCTGGCTCGTGGAGTTACAGCGCAAATTAGGAGAATTACCGTGATAAGAGCATGGCCACGGGTATCGGTTCGGCGCACCTGTCAGGCGTTGGTGGTGGGTAGCCTGTTGGCTAGCCCTTTAGCTATGGCGCACCCCCATGGCTGGATCGATATGAGCGTGCGGGTCATTACCAACGACGACGGTGCAGTCACCGGGCTTCATCAAACGTGGCGAATGGACCCCTTTTATAGCTTGGTCGTCATGGAGGAGTTGCAGCAGGTACCAGGCACGAGCCTGGAGCAGGGGCTGGATCAGTTGGGCAGTGAGATTCGCAATAACTTGACTCCTCAGCACTACTTTACCGAGGTGCGGATCGGCGACAAGCCGCAGACGTTTGGCGAGGTCACCGAGTACACCGCACTGGAGCGGGACGGCCGTTTAACGTTTATGTTTATTTTACCGCTGACCTCACCCCAGCCTTTGAGCGGTCAGGTGCTGGAGTATCAAGTCTTTGACCCCACGTACTACATCGAGATGGTACATGAGGAAGAGGGCGACGAGCCCTCTCCTCAGGCGCTGATTCTCAACGGCGAACCCGATTGCACGCTAAGCGTGCTACCCGCCGACCCCGATCCGGAGAAGGTGTTGCAGGCGTCACTACTAGACGTGGACGAGGAAGGCGAACCGGGATTAGGCCGCCACTTTGCGGAAACAGGGCGGGTGGATTGCCGCTAGCGGCCTACTGGCTGGTCATGTATAAAGTGTTACTTTATATCTTTTGTGCGGAGGGGGAATGATGCCGTTAACGGGACGACAGTTGGCCACTGGTGCCCTGGTGCTATTAGGCGTGGCGCTGCTGGTGTGGGCGGTACAGGCGAACTTACAGGGTGCCAGCCTGCAGCTACTTACGTGGCAGCGAGAACTACACCGCAGCCTGACCCTGGCGATTACCGAGTTGTCACGAACGCCTTCCACCGGCACGTGGCTAACGCTGCTTGGCGTGAGCTTCGCCTACGGCGTGTTTCATGCCGCAGGGCCTGGGCATGGTAAAGCAGTATTGGCCACCTATTTGGCGTCTCATGGCGGTGCGACTCGCCGGGCGCTAGGGCTCTCGTTTGCTGCCTCGCTACTGCAGGGCGTGACGGCCATTGCGATGGTGGCGATATTGGTACACGGGCTGGGCTGGGTGACGCGTCAAGCCATGGGCAGCGTGGTATGGGTGGAACAGGCCAGCTTTTTTCTGGTAGCGCTATTAGGGGCTTGGCTCTGCTGGCGGGCGGTGAAGCAGCTGCGCCATGCCTATGCCGTGCAGAGTGAGCCGGTCATGGAGCACGTACATGCGCATGATCACAGCCACGACCACAGCCACTGCTGTGGCGGTGCCCATCATATTGAACCCGAGCAGGCGTTGGATTGGCGTACGGCCTTGATGACCGTCGGGGCGATTGGTATGCGCCCCTGCAGCGGAGCGATCTTGATGCTAGGTGCCGCAAGCCTTTTGGGCCAATTTTACGTGGGGGTCGCGTCGGTGGTGGCGATGTCGCTGGGCACGGGCATTACCGTATCGATACTGGCCCTGGCGAGTATCGTGGCCCGAGGGTGGGCCACCAAGCGGCTACACAAGCAGAGCCAGCAACGGGTCGAGAAAGCGGCGGGCTGGGCGGCACTCACCGGTGGGGCCGTGATTATTGCGCTGGGAATTTCCTTAGCGCTGGCCGGTGCGGCGCAGCCTGCCAGCGGCCCGTTACTCAACGAGCCGCCCGCGCGTGGCTCAATGCTGGGCGGTTGAGCTTAAAGCGACAGCCCCTCAATTTGCGCTAGCAGCTGTTCCCGTCGCTCCCCCTGCTGGGCGAGCTCATAAGGCTTGGGAGTGCCGTTGCCCCACACCGGCGCGGGCCAGCTGGCGTCATCGGTATAGCGCACCACTAAATGGATATGTAGCTGGCTGACCACGTTGCCCAGCGTGGCGATATTGAGCTTGTCGCCCTGGAAGGCCTCTTTCATGGCCGCTCCCAGTTGAGTGGCCTCCTGCCAGAGCTGCGCTTGCTCCTCTTGACTGAGTTCAAACACTTCGCTGACCGATGCTACTCTGGGCACTAGCACCACCCAAGGGTAGCGAGCATCGTTCATCAGCAGAGCGCGGCAAAGCGGTAGGTCGGCGAGGGGAAAGGTATCGGCCTCTAAGCGTGGATCGAGTTCAAAGGTTGCCAAACGGAGTGCTCCTAAGCCAAACGGTTAGACTAGCATCATAGCAGGCAACGGTTATGTCAGGGAAAACAGGCGAAATGATTAAAACCTGTTACGCTGAAAACACTCCCAGGCGGTAAGGCTGCCGCCGGAGCTTCCCGATGTTGAATGACTTGTTAAGGAGAACACCATGAAAAAACTACTGGCGACTAGCTTTATCGAACATCGCGAAAAACCTCGTACTTCTAGTGCGAGGATGGATAGCGAGGGGCGCGAGAGCGCCCCTGGTCCGGCCTCGATTGTTGCTCAATATACTGCTTGACCATGCTCAGGGGGGCGCCTCCGACACTTCCCGCAAAGTAGCTTGGACTCCACAGCGAGTTCTTCCGGTAGGCGGGCTGCACCAGTTCAGGGTGTAGTAACTTCATCCGCCGGCTGGATACCCCCTTCAAACTATTCACCAGCTTGGATACCGCCACTTTGGGTGGAAAGTTGACAAGCAAATGGACGTGATCGGTTTCACCGTTGAACTCCTGTAGCTCCGCCTCGAAGTCCCGACACACTCGGTCGAAAAGCAATTCGAGGGAGTTGAGATGCGCGCCGGTAAACACCTTGCCCCGATACCTGGTGACAAAGACCAAATGGACATGGAGTTCAAAAACGCAGTGCCTTCCTGTTCTGATAGCTTGTTTGGTTTCCATAGACCAAGTATATTCGAAGCCATGAAGCAGACCAAGACCCTCAAGGTTCGAGTGAAGGACAAACACGCCGCCGAGCTTAACCGCATGGCCCGCAGCGTGAATTTTGTTTGGAACTACCTCAACGAACTGTCTTCCCGAGCCATTCGGGAGAAAGGTCTGTTTCTGTCTGCCTACGACATGCACCCCTATACCAAGGGTGCTGGCAAGGACCTCGGCCTGCACAGCCAAACGCTGCAATGCATTGCTGCTGAATACGTTGCCCGCCGCAAGCAGTTCAAAAAGCCCCGCCTGAATTGGCGCAAGTCCGGCGGTGTGCGCCGCTCACTTGGCTGGATTCCGGTCAATACCGGCGCGGCCAAGTGGAAGAACGGGCAGGTATTTCACAACGGCACCTACTTCAAGGTGTGGGATAGCTACGGCCTGTCGACATACAAGTTCCGTGCCGGCAGTTTCAACGAAGATAGCCGGGGCCGGTGGTATTTCAATGTTGCGGTCGAGGTGGACGTGCAACCGACGCTTGGGCAGGGCGCCGTTGGCATCGACCTTGGGCTCAAGGATGTGGCCACCTGTAGCGATGGAGGAAGGCTGGAAAACAGCCGCTTCTACCGCCGCATGGAAGACCAGTTGGCGACAGCCCAACGTGCCCGCAACAAGCGGCGGGTAAAAGCTATTCACGCCAAGATCAAGAACCGTCGCCAGGACGCGCAGCACAAGTTTTCCCGGAAACTCGTCAACCAGTACGGCGAAATCGTCGTGGGCGATGTTTCCTCAACCAAGCTCGCGAAGACCAAGATGGCCAAAAGCGTCTACGACGCTGGCTGGTCACAACTGAAAACGATGCTGGAATATAAATGCGCTCACGCAGGCATCGTCTTCAAGGTCGTTCGCGAAACCAACACCACCCGCGCCTGTTCGTCGTGCGGCTCGCTTAGCGGGCCGCAGGGCGTCAACGGGTTGCGAGTAAGGG
>NZ_FODB01000048.1:0-8380 GCF_900110265.1 Vreelandella aquamarina
GGCTTCATCCAGGCGGCTACCCGCCGCCTTCGCGGGTGCCTCCTTCGCTCGTTGCTCTCGCTCAGTCGTTACGCCGCGCTACGGGGCAGGCACTCCGCTCTAATGGTTCGCAGCACTCTAGGTAGGCCCCCGTAGCGCGGCGTAAGCGAAGCGCACCCGCGAAGCACTCCGCAGGAGTGCCGATGGTGGCACCCAGGCTCGCGCCGGTAGCTGCGTTCCTGCTATATTGTTCGGCATGTCTATTGCATATCGTTTGGCGTGGTTCGATGTTTATGACTTCTCGTGGAAGGCACGCTCAATAAAAGGACGTTAATGATGACTCAAGTACGCAAAGCGATTATTCCGGTCGCGGGGTTTGGCACCCGCCTGCTGCCGATCAGTAAGGCGATTCCTAAAGAGATGGTGCCGGTGGTGGATCGTCCTCTTATCCAACACGTAGTGGAAGAAGCGCTGGCGGCGGGTATCAACGAAATTATTTTGGTTACACGTGCGGGCAAGTCGGCGATTGAAGACCACTTCGATGTCCATTTCGAACTCGAACACTCCCTGGCCAGCAAGGGTAAAAATGCGCTGTTGGAAACGCTTTCGGCCATTTCTCCTAAAAAGTTGAAAGTGACCAGCGTTCGTCAGCCCAATGCGAAAGGGCTAGGCCATGCCATTTACTGCGCTTCCCACCTGTTAGATAAAGACGAGCCGTTCGCGGTGATCCTGCCGGACGTGCTGGTCAAGCCGCAGGTAGGCAGCAGCGCGTGTGATTTAGGCAGTATGGTCGAGCGCTGGGAAGCCTCCGATGCGTCGCAAATCATGGTAGAAGCAGTACCGCAAGAAGACGTTTACCGTTACGGCATTGTGGATTGCGACGAGCCAGCGGCGGGGGAGAGCGCCACTATGCGTGGCGTGGTGGAAAAGCCCCAACCGGAAGACGCGCCGTCACGGCTTTCGGTGATTGGCCGCTATGTGCTGCCGTACCGCATCATGGAGCTGCTACGCGACCAGCCGCCGGGTGCAGGTAACGAAATTCAGCTAACCGATGCCATCGGCCGCTTGATGCAGGAAGGGCAAACCGTGCAGGCGTTTCGCATGCATGGCCGCACCTTCGATTGCGGGCACATCGAAGGTTGGCTGCAAGCCAATACTACGCTTGCCCGCGAGGCGGGTTACGACGTATAACGCATCTCCAAGCATTACAAAAGCCGCTCAGCTCTCGCTGCAGCGGCTTTTTTGTAAAAATCTATCCATCACTAAAAGGGGAATACTAGCGGCGTAATTAGCAGCACTGCCGCTGAATAGGTGAGGCTAACAGGAAAGCCGATCTTGAAAAAATCGGTGATTTTGTAGCGCCCCGGTGAATACACCATCAAATGTGTTTGGTAGCCAAACGGAATCAGAAAGCAAGCGCTAGCACCGTAGGCAACGGCCATGACAAACGGCAGCGGGTCGGCCCCAAACGCTTGTGCCGTGCTCCATGCAATGGGAAAGGCCAGCGCGGCGGCGGCGTTGTTGGTGACCGTTTCCGTGAGCAGTAACGTCAATAAATAGCAGCCGATAAAGGCGGCATAAATTCCATAACCGCTAAATACGGCCTGCATGCCATCGGCGAGCAATGCCGCCGCGCCGGAGTTTTCCAGCGCCTGGGCGATGGCCAAGGCAGAGCCAATGATGAGCCATAGCTCGAAAGGGAAACGCCTGCGCAGTTCGGCCATGCTGATCACCTTCAGCAGTAGCAGCGCGCCTAGCAGAATGAGTAAACCGTGAAACAGCGGCAGCCAGTTAGCCGCCGCCAAAGAAATGACGGCCGCAAAACCACCTAGGGTGATCAGGCTTTCCTTACGGTTGAGTTGTGGGCGTGTAAAGCTGCCGCTCAGTAAATGAAAGTTGCGGTCTAGGTTGCGGTGCTGACGAAAATCCGCGCTGACGGCCAATAATAAACAGTCGCCTACCCGGAGAGGGATTTTACCTAATTGTCCCTCTAAACGTTTGTCTCCGCGACGAATACCCACCACACCTGCACTAAACATACTGCGAAAATCGACGTCTTGCAGTGTCTTACCCGCTAATTCCGACTCATGCGAGATCACTACCTCGACCAGGTTGGTAGCGAGCAGGTTATCGGCTTGGTGCCCAAACAGGTTGAGGCCAGGAAAGCGCTGCAGTGCCTGCACTTTGCTGACTTCACCGGTAAATACCAGCGTGTCGTCAGCCTGTAGCTGTTCATCGGGAGCCACGGGGCTGATCAACCTGCCTTGACGCTCAATTTCCAGTAGGTAGAGACCATCCAGGCTGCGTAGCCCGTTCTGCTCGATGCTTTGGCCAATCATGGGAGATTCGGCTTCCACATCGGCGGCCAAGAAATACGAGAGTTTCTCTTCCGTGTCTTCCGGGCGGTGGTGGGGGAGCGCGTTGGCACGCCATAGCAGAACGGCCAGGGTGATCAAGGCAACCGGGATGCCCACCAGGCTAAACTGAAACATTCCCAGCTCGCTGCCGCTGGCGTTCAGATGAAAAGAGTTCACCACGAGGTTCGTCGAGGTGCCCACCAGCGTGGTAATGCCGCCAAGAATCGATGCGTAAGAGAGTGGGATCAGTAGCCGTGAAGGGGCAATGCCTTGCTGGCGCGTAATAGCACCTAAAAACGCGGCCACAACGGCGGTGTTGTTCAAAAATGCCGATAGTACGGCAGTGCTGCCCATCAGCCGTGCCGTCGCCAATTTCGGGTGGCCCTTGAGTAAATGCTTAGACAGCCAGTCCAGTAGCGGTGAACGCTCCAGAGCCAACGAAACAAGCAACAACAGGAGCAGGGTAGCAAGTGCAGGGTTGGTGTACTGCACCAGTAAGGTGCTTGTATCGATGAACCCTAACAAAAGGTAACCGCATGCCAACGAGACGAAAGCAATAGCTGGTTTTACCTTGCCACTGATCAGCAGAACCAACAGCAGTGTGATGGATAACAAGACGGCCCAGGGCGTCATGGTGGGTCCTTATGTCAACAGAAAATAAAAGGGTGCTTGCTGGATTTTACGCAGGCTTTTATGATGGTGTCTAATAATTACCATTAGCAGTGTTGTTTTTCGCTTTGTTTTTGTTTTTAAAGCAAGGGGTTATGTTTAAAATTGAGCGCTAAACATTTGTCGCCTGAAGCCCTGAATGAGCAGCGTAAAAAAGCTGTCAGGCTGCGTTTGGATGGCCATACGGTAGCGGTGGCCAGCCAACGTACGGGGTTGTCTGCGCCTACGGTTTCGGCGGCGTGGAAGGCCTTTCGCGAAGGGGGATGGGCTGCCGTACCCGTGAAGCCGCGTGGCCGGACGAAGGGGCAGGGCAATACGTTGGGCGCTGCCGCGCAGACCGTACTTTGGGAGGCGCTTTATGGTGCGCCTCCTCAAGGCATGCCGGGCTGGAGTAGCGCTGCGCTGGCCGACTTGGTGAATGTGCGCTTGGGGCTAAAGCTCACCCAACGTGCCATTGAGCACTGGTGGGAAACCGAAGGGTTGCTGCATGCCCCCTGGGAGCTGAATGCGCTAGCCAAAAAGCGCACTCGTGCAGGGCGGTGGTTCGAGAAAACGGTCGCCCCGACGTTCTCTCTCTACCCGAGCGCCGAGCAGCGCTGGCAGGGCGGCGTACGACGTGTGGCGCATCCGCAGCGGGCGCTCTATCAAGTGTACCTGCACGGGGCACGCGGAAAGCTCTACATGCGCTGTTACGAGCGTCCGCCTGCCGCGTTCGATTATCAGGCGGTGTGGGCATCGCTGCCTCGGCCTGCCGCCGTGGTGTTTCACGGCGCGCTGTTCTCGGCTAGCCAAACGCTCACCGAGTGGCTCGACCGCCAAACGACGTTAACGGTCGTGGCGGTACCGGCAGATATCGGTTTGGAACACCGCTAAGGCTTTTTATCCATAGGTTTTTAAGGCAGTGCCGCGAGCGGCCACTTGAAAACGGTTTTTTCACACAACGTTGGGAAAGATGATGACATCACTCACCCATTTACAGCGGCTGGAAGCGGAAAGCATCCAGATCATGCGCGAAGTGGTCGCCGAGACCGAAAACCCGGTGATGCTCTACTCCGTCGGTAAGGATTCAGCGGTGATGCTGCATCTGGCGCGTAAGGCCTTTGCCCCCTCGCCGCCTCCTTTCCCGCTGCTGCACGTCGATACCCGCTGGAAATTCCAAGCGATGTACGAATTCCGCGACAAGATGGCCGAAGAGATCGGCATGGAATTGATCGTGCATATCAATCCGGAAGGGGTGGAGAAAGACATCAACCCCTTCACTCACGGTTCGGCCATTCATACCGATGTAATGAAGACCGAAGGCTTGAAGCAAGCACTGGACAAGTATGGCTTCGATGCGGCATTTGGCGGGGCACGGCGCGATGAAGAGAAGTCCCGTGCCAAAGAACGCGTGTTCTCTTTTCGCACCGCACAGCACCGCTGGGATCCGAAAAATCAGCGGCCGGAACTGTGGAAGCTTTACAACACGCGCAAGCACCCTAAAGAGTCCATTCGTGTCTTCCCGCTCTCGAACTGGACCGAGCTGGATATTTGGCAGTACATCCATCTGCAGAATATTCCCATCGTTCCGCTTTATTACGCTGCCGAGCGTCCGGTGGTGGAGCGTGATGGCGCGCTGATCATGGTTGATGATGACCGCATGCCGTTGGAGCCGGGTGAAGTGCCCATGATGCGCAAGGTACGTTTCCGTACCTTAGGCTGCTACCCGCTGACCGGTGCCGTGGAGTCGGAAGCCGACACGCTACCCGCGATCATTCAAGAGATGCTGTTGACCAAAACATCCGAGCGCCAGGGCCGTGTGATCGACCATGACAGCGCGGCGTCCATGGAGAAGAAGAAGCAAGAGGGGTACTTCTAATGTCGCACTCATCCGATCTGATTGCTGAAGATATCGAGGGCTACCTGAAGTCCCACGAGCATAAAGGTTTGTTGCGCTTCATCACTTGTGGAAGCGTGGACGATGGCAAAAGTACCCTGATTGGCCGTTTGCTGTTCGAATCCAAGCTGCTGTTCGAAGACCAGCTGGCTGCCATCGAAGCCGATTCCAAAAAGTACGGAACGCAAGGCGGTGAGATGGACTTTGCGCTGCTGGTCGATGGCCTAGCCGCTGAGCGCGAACAGGGTATTACCATCGATGTGGCGTACCGCTTCTTCTCCACCGAGAAACGCAAATTCATCGTGGCGGACACGCCAGGGCACGAGCAGTACACCCGCAACATGGTGACCGGGGCGTCTACGGCCGATGCGGCGATTCTGATGGTGGATGCCCGCCACGGCATTCTGACCCAAACCCGCCGTCATAGCTTTTTGATGTCGCTGATGGGCATGCGCCACATCATCGTCGCCATCAATAAAATGGACTTGGTGGATTACTCGAAAGCGCGTTACGACCAAATCGTCGAGGAGTACCGCGCGTTCGCCAAGCAGTTGGGGCTTGAAAACATCACCTTCATTCCGATGTCGGCCTTGAAGGGCGATAACGTCATCGAGCACAGCACGAAGATGCCTTGGTACCACGGCACCACGCTGATGGGCTACTTGGAGACCGTCGAGGTAGACGACGAGCGCTTGCAGCGCTCTCCATTCCGTATGCCCGTGCAGTGGGTCAACCGTCCGAATCTCGATTTCCGTGGCTTTACCGGTATGATCGCCAGCGGCGTCGTTCGTCCTGGTGATCCTATTCGTGTACAGCCCTCGGGTAAAACCAGCACCGTCTCGCGCATCTATACGTTCGATGGCGATTTGGAGGAAGCGGTCGCCGGGCAATCCATCACGCTGCTGCTCGATGACGAGATCGATATTTCCCGTGGGGACATCATTTCTGGCGTCGACCAGCCAGCACACACGGCCGACCAGTTCGAAACCACGCTGGTATGGATGCATGAGGCGCCGCTGCTGCCGGGACGTCCCTACCTAATGAAACTAGGGACTCAGCTCGTATCTGCCACGGTCACCGATATCAAATATCAGGTAAACGTCAATACGCTTGAGCACACAGCGGGTAAGCAGCTGGACTTGAATGGGATCGGCGTGTGTACGATTAGCTTGAACCGCGCCGTCGCGTTCGATGCGTATAAAGAGAACCAGGATACCGGTGGTTTCATCCTCATTGACCGTATGACGAACAATACGGTCGGCGCTGGCATGCTGCACTTTGCGCTACGCCGCAGCCAGAACATTCATATGCAGCACGTGGATATCGACAAGCAAGCACGCGCGCTAGCCAAAGGTCAAAAGCCTGCGGTGCTATGGTTCACAGGGTTGTCTGGCGCGGGTAAGTCGACCATTGCCAACTTGGTGGAAAAGAAGCTGTTTGGTAACGGCCAGCATACTTACTTGCTGGATGGCGATAACGTCCGCCATGGCTTGAACCGTGACCTGGGGTTCACCGATGCCGACCGGGTCGAGAACGTGCGCCGGGTGGCAGAAACCGCCAAGCTGATGGTCGATGCGGGCCTGATCGTCATGTCGGCCTTCATTTCACCGTTCCGCAGTGAGCGGCAGTTGGCCCGTGATCTGTTGGAAGAGGGTGAGTTCATCGAGATTTATGTGGATGCGCCGTTGGACGTGGTGGAAGCGCGTGATCCAAAAGGCCTCTACAAAAAGGCGCGCCGTGGCGAATTGAAGAACTTTACGGGGATCGATTCCGCCTATGAAGCGCCCGAGTCGCCCGACGTTCATTTGAAGACGTCTGAAATGAGTGCCGAAGAAGCCGCCGATGCGGTAATCGAGGCGCTACGTGAGCGCGGCTTGATCAGCTAACGACACGCAGTTGACGTCGCGATAGGGGGTTGGAGTCAGCCTCTGTCGTCATACCGCCAACGACTTAGCATCCCTGGGTTGTTGGCGGTTTTTAATGTCGAATGTAAAGGATGGATACGATGATCGATCAAACACTGCTGGAGGCGGTAGAGCGCATTGCACGCGAGGCGGGCGATGCCATCATGAAGGTCTATGGCCGTGACTTCAGTGTCGAAGAGAAAGAGGATAAAAGCCCGCTGACCGAGGCGGATCAAGCGGCTCATCACGTCATCGTGCGGGGCCTTCAGTCGCTGCCGGTTCGACTACCGGTTCTCTCTGAAGAGGACATGGAAGGGTTTGCGGGCGTGGATGCCGACGGACGCTATTGGCTAGTCGACCCCTTAGATGGCACCAAAGAGTTCATCAAGCGTAACGGTGAGTTCACCGTCAATATTGCGCTGATCGAAAACGGTGTGCCTGTGCTCGGCGTGGTGACTGCCCCGGCGTTAGGGACGGCTTATGTGGCGGCCGAAGGCGTAGGTGCGTTTAAGGTTGAGAAAGACGGCCAACGTCATGCCATCCAAGTGGCTGGACAGCCTGCTGAAGGCTCAACTTGGCGCGTTGTGGGCAGTCGCTCTCACCCCAGCTCAGATTTAGCGGCGTGGCTGGATACATTAGGCGAACACGAAATGCTTCCCATGGGTAGCTCACTCAAGCTTTGCCTGATTGCCGAAGGCAAAGCCGATGCGTACCCACGCTTGGGCCCCACCTGCCTTTGGGACACCGGCGCCGCTCATGCGGTCGTGCGCTCTGCAGGTGGACGCGTCGATACCCTGAAAGGCGAACCGCTCAGCTATGCCAACCCCGCTGAAAAGCTAAACCCTTACTTTGTGGTGTGGGGCCACTAAATTACCCATGTTGATAGGTGCCACCGCACTTGAGGTAGGCACCCGTAGCGCGGTGTAAGCGGAGCGCACCCGCGAAGCACTCCGCCAGGAGTGCCGAAAGTGGCACCGAGGTGTGATGATTTGCGATGGCTTGATCAGGCGGCTATCGCCGCCCTCGCGGGTGCCTCATTTGCTCGTGTCTCGCAAGATTCGTTACGCCGCGCTACGGGTATGTGCAGTTGCCCAGTGTTGGTAGGTTTTACGGCACTTGAGGTGAGAACCCGTAGCGCGGTGTAAGCGGAGCGCACCCGCGAAGCAACGCGAGGAGCGTTGCCGGTGAGGCCTCATGGGTGGGCGGTGGCGCGGTGGGTTGTGGTGGCGTAATCGGGGCGGCTGGCGCCGCCCTCCGCGGGTGCCTCCTTCGCTCGTTGCTCTCGCTCAGTCGTTACGCCGCGCTACGGTAGTGTCCGTGCCCGTGATTATTCCCCATGCCCGACGTTGGCGATGACCCTGTAGCGCGGCGTAAGTGGAGCGCACCCGCGAAGCACTCCGTTAGGAGTGCCGATGGTGGCACCGAGGTGTGATGATTTGCGATGGCTGGATCAGGCGGCTACTCGCCGCCTTCGCGGGTGCCTCATTTGCTCGTGCCTCGCAAGATTCGTTACGCCGCGCTACGGGTATGTGCAGTTGCTCTGTGTTGATAGGTATCACGGCACTTGAGATGGGCACCCGTAGCGCGGCGTAAGC
>NZ_FODB01000048.1:9075-32210 GCF_900110265.1 Vreelandella aquamarina
GCTCTGTGTTGATAGGTATCACGGCACTTGAGATGGGCACCCGTAGCGCGGCGTAAGCGGAGCGCACCCGCGAAGCACTCCGTTAGGAGTGCCGAGGGTGGCACCGAGGTTTGATGATTCACGGTGGCTGGATCAGGCGGCTATCCGCCGCCTTCGCGGGTGCCTCATTCGCTCGTTGCTCTCGCTCATTCGTTACGCCGCGCTACGGGTATGTGCAAGCGCCCAGTGTCGGCACTTGAGGTGAGAACCCGTAGCGCGGTGTAAGTGGAGCGCACCCGCGAAGCACTCCGTTAGGAGTGCCGATGGTGGCACCGAGGTGTGATCATTCATGGTGCCTTCATCCAGGCGGCTATCGCCGCCTTCGCGGGTGCCTCCTTCGCTCGTTACTCTCGCTCTTTCGTTACGCCGCGCTACGGGGCGGGGCGTACATTCGTAGCGCGTGGTAAGCGATAGCGCACCCGCGAAGCACTCCGGTAGGGGGGCAGGCATTCTACTCCCAGTCCATATCGGCGACGTCCGGGATGTCTTGCGCGCCCCAGTCTGGCTCGTACCATCCCTTCTTGACGCATTGGTGGAAGCTGGACCACTGCCATTCGCGAGGGGCGTGTGCCCAGCCGTGCTTCACTGGGTTGTAATGGATGTAATCCATGTGGCGCTGCCAATCGTTCTCATCGCGGATGACGTGCTCCCAAAATCCACGCTGCCAAGCGTGTTGGCTGCCGGGGGGAAACAAAAATTCTTGAGACGCATACTTTTTGACGTCTCTCCATCGGGAGGAGTAATCCGCATCTCCTTCGGGGAGTGTCCAGATACAGTGCAGGTGGTCGGGCATCAGGACGAAGGCGTCCATGGTGAAGGGGCGTTCTTCTTTCACGCGACGGAAGGCCCGGCCCAGGGCGTTGATGTTGAGGTGGTCCGCCAGGAGCGGTTGGCGGCCGTAGGTTACCACTGTGAAGAAGTAGGTGCCGCCGGGGATGTGCGCGCGTCGGTAGGTGGCCAAGGGCTGCTTCCCTGCAGTGAATTTAGGGTAAGCGTACCTTGATTGGGAAGGGAGTGCATCTTTCGTGCGGGGGGGGGTTACCTGTGCCCGATGTTGGCGATGACCCCGTAGCGCGGTGTAAGCGGAGCGCACCCGCGAAGCATCCCGTTAGGGATGCCGATGAAGCCATATGTGTGAGCGGTGGCGCGGTTGCTTGTGGTGGCGTGATCAGGGCGGCTGGCGCCGCCCTTCGCGGGTGCCTCTTTCGCTCGTTGCTCTCGCTCAGTCGTTACGCCGCGCTACGGGTATGTGCAGTTGCTCCGTGTTGATAGGTTTTACGACACTTGAGGCAGGCACTCGTAGCGCGGCGTAAGCGGAGCGCACCCGCGAAGCACTCCGCTAGGAGTGCCGATGGTGGCACCGAGGTTTGATGATTTGCGGTGGCTTGATCAGGCGGCTATCGCCGCCCCCGCGGGTGCCTCATTCGCTCGTGCCTCGCAAGATTCGTTACGCTGCGCTACGGTTGATCATTCACCGTTTACCATCATTCGCCATTCGCCATTCGCCATTCGCCATTCGCCATTCGCTTCACCGCTTTTCCAAGCTTTCAACCGGTAGTTCTACGTGTTGTGGGCGTTGAAGGACGTTGAGCAATACGATGGCGCGTTCTTCGCCTTTGCAGCGGGTGAAGATGGCTTCTAGATCTTTGAAGGGGCCGTCGGTGATGGTGACTTTTTCGCCAGCGGTGAAGTAACTGTGGCTGCCTTCTTGGCGATGGGGTTGGGCACGCAGGGTGTCGACGAGGGCGTCGGGTACGGCGATGGGCGTGTTGCCAAAGGTGAGCAGGCGCAGGACGCCACGCGTAGAGCGGATGGGCCGCCAGTTGCTGACGACCTGGTCTAAACGGATGAATAGATAGTAGGGAAACAGCGGCTCGGTGACGGTGGTGAGCTTGCCTTGGCGTTTGCGTTTTACATCCAGCACCGGGTGAAACACCTCGTATCCTTGATTAGAGAGGTGTTCCGCCGCGCGAAAAGATTCGCTGCCTTTGCACTGAATGACGTACCAGTGGGCAGTGCTGGTCTCGATTGTTTCTACTACCATTGACTTTTTCCTATTGCCCAGTGGCTCCCTAGTTTAACGTGCCACCTTCTAGGCGGCTATCGCCGCCTCCGCGGGTGCCTCTTTCGCTCGTTGCTCTCGCTCTTTCGTTACGCCGCGCTACGTGGCTCCATTGCACTTAAGCGGGCACCTGTAGCGCGGTGTAAGCGATAGCGCACCCGCGAAGCACTCCGTTAGGAGTGCCGAAGTTGGCACTGTGGTGTGATGATTTGCAGTGGCATCATCCAGGCGGCTATCCGCCGCCTTCGCGGGTGCCTCATTTGCTCGTGCCTCGCAAGATTCGTTACGCCGCGCTACGGTGTTGGCATTCACCATTCACCATTCACCATTCACCACGAATCACATCCCTTTTGCCAACAGCTTTTCAAGCACGTCTAATGTTTCATCGATATGGGCTTGGGTGTGTTCGCAGGAGAGGAAGAAGCGTAGGCGGGCGCTTTTTTCGGGGACGGCGGGGTAGAGGATGGGTTGGACGTTGATGTCTTTTTCGAGCAGGGCGTTGGAGAGCTTGGCGGCCAGTGGCGAGCTGCCAACGATGACGGGAACCACGGCGGAGCCGATGCTGTGGCCGGTGTCCATGCCACGGGCTTGGGCTTGCTCTAGGAAGTAGCGGGAGATTTCCTGCAGTTTGGCGACGCGCTCGGGTTCCTGGGGCATTAGCTCCAGCACTTTGAGCGAGGGGGCGGCCACTTGCGCGGGCATGCCGACACTGTACAAAAAGCCCGGTGCGAAGTAGCGCAGCGTCTCGACTAGAGCAGTGCTACCCGCAATATAGCCACCGCAGCCGGAAAGCGTTTTGCTCATGGTGCCCATCCAGATATCGACATCGGTGGGGTCAATGGCAAAGTGTTCCCGCAGGCCCAAGCCGGTTTTGCCCATTACGCCGAAGGAGTGGGCTTCATCCACCATCAGCCAGGCTTGATGGCGCTGTTTGAGGGCAATGAAGCGCGGCAGGTCGGGTATGTCGCCGTCCATGCTGTAAAGCCCTTCGATCACGACCAGGACGCGCTCGAACTGATGGCGGTGCTGGACAAGCAATGCCTCCAAAGCGTCGGGGTCGTTGTGGCTGAACGACATGCGTTTGGCCCCGGAGAGCTGGGCACCGACCAGCGAGCTGTTGTGGATGTACTCGTCGTGGAGGATCAGATCCTTGGGGCCTAGCAGGTAGCCTAGCGTGGAGACGTTGGTGGCGTGACCACTGACGAAGGCCACGGCATCTTCCACGGCATACGCCTTGGCGATGGCCTGTTCCAGCTCGCCATGAATGGGCCGTTCGCCCGAGACCACACGGCTGGCAGATACCGAAGTGCCGTAGTGCTGGGCGGCCTCGCAGGCGGCGTGGATGACCCGCGGGTCGCCGGAGTAACCCAAGTAGTTGTAGCTGGCAAAGTTGATGCAGGTGCGGCCATCCATCACGCTCGTGGCCCCCGCCAGGCCCTCATGTACCTTGAAGAAGGGCACCTCCAGGCCGAGCTGTTCAGCGCCTTGGCGCATCATCATGAGCTGTTGATAGCCTGGGTGCGCATCGAAGCGCGTAAAGCGCTCGGGTACGGAACGGGTTGCCCCCGCGCTTTGGGCGCTGGGGGCAGAGGGACTGGCGGCTCTGGCGGTGGGACGCTTGCGCGCTTGCTCCAGAAGTTGGCGTTTTAACTCAGAACGCTTGGCGGTCATGGTGTCTCGGTCGCAGGGGATGATGCTGGCTCACTGTTAAGGCCAGCCGCACCGTGGCGGGCGGCCAGAGAGGCTAACGCATCTTGTGGCGACTCTTCAACATCCTCATCGTGCTGGTGCAGTTTTTGAATCAACACGCCTGCAAGCTTATCCAGCGTCGAGGCTTCGCTGAGCACCATCACCGGTACTTGGACGCCTAAACGGTTCTCGATGGCCGTCATTAACTCGACCCCCATGAGCGAGTCGAAGCCCATGTCGTAGACCGAGCGGTTCACATCGATTTTTTCTTCATCGATGAGCAGAATGCTGGCCAGTTCGGCGCGCAGCAGTTCGGTGATCGTGCTGTGCAGCTCTTCGGGCGAGAGATCGGCCAGCAGGGCGCTGATGTCGTCGACGCTATCCAGGTTGCCGTCGTCGTCGCTGGCGCGGGCAATCTCATCGAAGCGCGGTGCGCTGGAGGTGGGCAGGAAGCGCGCAAGGGCTCCCCACTCCAGTTCCAGTACGCCCAGGCTTGGCCCGGGAGTCAGCAGTATTTGCTCGAGCACATTGAGCGCATCGTCGGAGCGCAGCGCCGAGCCGCCCAGGCGCTCTTGCAGCGCGTCACGGGTGCGGGTATTACGCGCCAAGAAACCAACGTCGTCAATCGCGCCCCAGCGTACGCAGGTAGCTGGTAGGCCTTGCGAACGGCGGCGGGCCGCGAACGCTTCGAGCCAGTGGTTAGCGGCCACATAGTTGGCTTGGCCGGGGTTACCAAACAGCGTGGTCGCCGATGAATAGAGCACGAAGAAGTCAAGGGCTTCGTTGGCTGTCAGCGCTTCCAGGTGTTTGGCACCGTCGATCTTCGGTGAGAGCACTTTGTGAATCCGCTCGGCATCCAGGTTGCGAATCAGACCGTCGTCGATCACCGTAGCGGCATGCACGATGCCACGCAGCGGGCTTAGCTCACTTTTCGCGCGTTCCAGCACCTTGGCCAGCGCATCGCGGTTGGTAATGTCGCAAGCCGCTGCCAGCACTTTCACGCCTTGGGCTTCGAAGTCAGCCACGGCTGCTTGCGCTTCTTCACTGGCCGGGCCGCTGCGGCTGAGTAGAATCAGCTCCCGCGCGCCTTTATCGACCAGCCATTGTGCAGTTTTCAGACCAAACCCGCCCAAGCCGCCGGTCACCAAGTAACTGGCATCGCTGGGCAATGCCATGCGGGCGGTGCCTAGCTGCTCCTGGCGTGGCGGGGCAATGGGCTGTTCGTAAGTCACCACCACCTTGCCGATCTGGCGCGCCTGCTGCATGTAGCGGAAGGCATTGATGACTTGGCTATGGCTAAAGGCGGTAAACGGTAGCGGGCTCAGCGTGCCGTCGTTGAACAGTGCCATCATTTCGCCGAACAGGCGCTGGGTGAGGGCCGGTTGCACTTTCATCAGCTGGTCGGAGTCGATCCCGAAGTAGCTCAGGTTGTTGCGGAACGGGCGCAGGCCGATATGGGTGTTTTCATAGAAGTCGCGCTTGCCTAGCTCCAGGAAACGACCAAACGGGCGCAGGGCGCGCAGGTTCTGGTTGATGGCTTCACCGGCCAGGGAGTTGAGGACGACATCGACGCCCTCACCCTGGGTATCTTCGAGGATCTCTTCTGCGAAGGTGAGCGAGCGGGAGTCGTAAAGGCGCTCTTCGCCCATTAGGCGGAGGAAATCACGCTTCTCTTCCGAGCCCACCGTGGCGTAAATCTCGGCCCCCATCCACTGGGCGATTTGTAGCGCGGCAATGCCCACACCGCCTGCAGCGCCGTGAATCAGCACTTTTTCGCCGGGTTCTAAACGCGCCAAGTGTTTTAGCGCGTAGTACACGGTAAAAAAGGTCGTCGGGATGGTGGCGGCAGCGGCGTAGCTGACGCCTTCCGGCAGGGGCGCCACGGCGTGCTGGCTGGCCATCAGGCGGTCGCTGAAGCTGGCGGGACCAAACCCCACAACACCTTGGCCGGGTGTCAGGTGGTGCACGTTACTGCCCACGGCCATTACTTCGCCGGAGAACTCAAGCCCTAGAGTAGGGCCAGCAAAGCCGTTCTCAATCGCTTCATCTGAGAGCAGGCCCAGGGTGTACATCACATCGCGGAAGTTGAGGCCAGTTGCTTTGACGCGTACTTCGACGTCATCCGCGCCTAGCTCTGGCAGTTGGCGCGGCCGCCACTGTAGCTGGCGCAGTTGGCCGGGCAGGGTAAAGCCCAGTGTCATGGCTTGGCGTGGCGCTTCGCTGTCGGCGGTTTGCGGATGCGGCGCAGGCAGCGTGCGTAGGCGCGTGGCGAAGCGGGTGCCTTCCTGGGTAATCACCAGCTCGTTTTCGCTATCCGGTTCAGCGATAGAGGCTGCCGCGATGGCTAACGCGGCCGCGCTGGGGGTATCAGGCAGGTCGATGAGGGTGACGCTGTGGCCAACGGCTTCGTTGGCCAGCGAGCGGCCAAAGCCCCATAGCGCGGCGTCATCGGCGCGTTGATAGCCTTGAGTGGCTAGCCATAGCGTCACGGCACTGCCTTGCGCTTCCAGTCCGCTGGCTTCTAGCGCCAATGACCACTGCTGTGCGCCAAAGCAGCGTTGGGTTTGGGCTGACGTGGCCGTGCTACCCAGTTCACGCAGGTCAAGCACGTTCAGTGCCGCAGGTGTTTCGGGCAGGTCGGCAAGCGCTTCGTTGAGCAGCGTTTGCGGCGCTGCATCGCTGATGCGAAGCCATACGCTGTGGCCTGCATGACTATTCAACTGTTCGGCCAACGCTGCCGCGAGCGCTTCTTGCTGAACATCGGCCACCAGCAGCGTTTGAGTGGTGGATGCCTGAACGTTGGCGTCGTTGTGCTCTGTTTGTTGCGCGTGCAGCAGGTAAGCGCCGCTCTCTTCTAACTCGAGAGGCGCGGAGACGCTCAGCCCCTGGCTACTCAACCACTCGATGAGCGTGCTCTGTTCGAGCGCCGCTTGGTCGATGCCCGGTGTTGCCAGCAGGTCATCCAGCCAACGGCTGGGATGAAGGCCAATCACCATGATCTGTGCGCCTGGGGCCAGTTGAGCGGGCAGGGCGTCGATCAGCTGGCGTGTGCGCTCGGGCTGGGTGACATCCGCGCTGACAAACGCAAGCTGTGCCTTTTGCGCAGCTGTCAGTGCCGGTAGCGCCTCGTCTAATGACTGAATGTCCATCAGCGGGTAGCGCTCTTGCAGCTGTTCCGCCTGGTGGCGCGCCGTGTCGCTCGTGGTGAGCGCGCGGTAGCGATAACGGTCGTTCGTAGCCGGGGCGCCGTGGGCAAGCTGTTCCAGCAAGCGCTGGCCCAACGCGGGCGCGCAGGGGCCTGCTTCCAGTAGATTGAGGCGTTGGCTATCTGGCAGGGTGGCCAGAGAGGCGTCCATCAGCGCACCTAGTTCCTGAGCCAGAACTTGCCAACCGCTTTCACCCACCAGGACACGATTGATGCCGGCCAAATGCTCGGCAGTGATGCCCAGGCTTTCCAGCGTATCACGGCCATTAAGTAGCGGTTCACGGTGCAGGCCCAAGCGGCCGACGAGGTGAATGGGCGCGAAGTAGTCGGGATACTCCTGCACCAAGAGCTGCCAAATGGTCTCTGGCGCTGGGGATTCGTCGTCGCCGCCGCCGTTAGCCTGCTGGACGAAGGCCTCGCTAAGGCTATCGAGCAGGGGGGCAACTTCTTGCGCATAGCGCTGGCCAGTGCTGGCGGTGTAAGCATCGCTCAAGCCCATCAGGCGCGTCAGTGCGTCTGCGGGAAGCGGTAGCGCGGCGGCTTTCAGCGGTGCGGGCGTGAGCTCCACGTCTAAATAGCTAAAGTGTTGGTGGTGCGCGCGGTTGAGGCGAATGGCCTTGAAGCGTGTTTGGCTCAGCACCGCCACGGCGCGCCCTTGGGCATCGTAAAGCTCGAAGTCCGCCGTGAAAGAGTGCGGAGCGCGCTTGCCCATGACCGCACGCGCCAACACCGGCGTGCCTGCCTCGGCATTGACTTGGATACGACCGACGCGCACCGGTACGAAGGCGAGTTGGGCGGCGAATTCACTGTGCTGTGCCAGCGCCAGCAGCGGAATGAACATCTGGAAAGCGCTATCCAGAATGCCCGGATGCACGTGTAGCGTTTTTAACTGAGCCGTTACCGCCTCTGAGAGAGTGATTTCCCCAATGACGCTATCGCCCTCGATCCAGCCGCGTTGAATCGCCTGAAACGCTGGGCCATAGTGCAGGCCAATGCGTTCGGCCATGTGCAGATGCTCGTCTAGGGTATAGTCAGCATCACGTTTGGGTAGCGCTGGCGCCCTGCGGTTGAGCAGGAAACCGCGGCTTTCGCGCATCCGGCGTGCCACGGCATTGAGCTGCCACTCGCTTCCCGTGGCGGGCTCACGGGAGTGGATGGCCAGACGTCCATCATCGGGGTCGAGGGTGAGACGCATGGTACGGCCATTGGGGCCGTCCAGCAGCAGCGGGGCGCGAATTTCCAGCTCCTCGATATCGAGAACCGGCGTCTCTTTCTGCTGTAGCGCGGCGGCCAGCGCCAGCTCGACGAAGCCCGCGCCGGGGAAGACGGCCCCTTCACCCACCACATGGTCGGCCAGCCAAGGCTGCCGCTTGGTGTCTAGCTGGCTTTCCCAGGTGTGCTCTTGCTGCGCTAATGGGTAACCCAGCAACGGGTGCTGGTAATAGCGTGATAGCAGGCCTTGGCCGTCGTTGGTGCCTTGAACCCATAGGTGAGTGCGCTGCCATGAGTAACGGGGCAGCAGGACGCGCTGGCCCTCCACGGGGAAGAAGCGCTGGCTGTTGACGCTTAATCCGCTGAGTAGCAGCTGGCTGAGCGTGCGGTTCAAGCCCTCTAACCCTGGCTTGTGGCGCTCGATGGTGCCGAAGACTAAGCCGCTGCGCTCTTGCTGGCGCAGCGATTCGTTGAGATAGCGGCGTAAGATCGGGTGCGCCCCGACTTCGACGAAGACGTTGTAACCCTGCTCGATGAGGGCGGTCGCTGCGCTATCGAAGAGCACCGGCTCGCGGATGTTGAGCCACCAGTAGTGGGCATCCAGCGTCGTGCCTTCGGCCAAGGCTCCGGTGACGGTGGAGAAATACGGAATTCGAGAGGGCTGCGGCTGAATATCGGCCAGCGCTTCCATCACGCCTTCCTGGATGCTATCCATGGCGGGGCTGTGGAAGGCGTAATCCAGCGGCAGGCGCTTGGCAAAGGTGCCTTCGGCACTCAGCGCAGCTTCCAGCTCGCCGAGCTGGTCGCGATCGCCCGCCAGGGTAATGCCTTTGGGGCTGTTAATACCCGCCAAGCTAACGCGGTCAAATGCTGGTTTGGCAAGCCACGGCGCGATCTCTTCAGCGCTCATCGCAACAGCGCTCATCTCACCTAGGCCGCGGGTTTTGCCCTGATAGTCGCTGCGGTAATAGATGACTTTGACCGCATCTTCTAGGCTGAGCGCGCCGGAGGCCCAAGCGGCGGCAACTTCGCCTACGCTGTGACCAAACACGGCAGCAGGGGTAATGCCTTGGGCTTTTAGCCACTCGGTGAGCGCCACTTGCAGGGCAAATAGCGCAGGCTGGGCGATTTCGGTGCGTACGAAGCGGCTCTCTTCGCCTTCTGACCGGTTGCGGCCTGCTAATTCGTCACGCAGTGAAAAGCTGCCGTAGCGCTGGAACAGAGCGTCGACACGATCGATGGCGGCCGTGAAGTCGGCGTCGGTATCCAGCAGGTCATGGCCCATGGTTTCCCACTGGCAGCCGTTACCGTCGTAGACGAACACCGGGCCTCGGGCATTGGCGAGGCGCTCTAGCGTCATGACGGGGCTGGCTTCTCCCTCGGCAAACTGGCGCAGTGCCGTGGCGGCTTCGTCAGCGCTGCTGGCAAAGCAGAGCGCGCCGTGGCTGTGCTGCTCACGGTGGTGATAAAGCGTATGGGCTATATCGTAAAAATCCTGCCCGGATACCTGCAGGTGCTTGGCCAGCGCCAGCGCATTGTCGGTCAAGGCTGCTTCACTGCGGGCGCTAAGGCGAATGGGCAGCGGGGTAGTGGGTGTTTGGCGAGGCGCTGCCGCTTTTTCCGGTGCGCTCTCCAAAATGACGTGGGCGTTGGCGCCACCAAAGCCAAACGAGTTGATGCCAATCACCAAACGGCCTGTGGGTTTCAGCGGCTGGGCTTTGGTGACCACGCTCAAGTTCCATTCGTCGAACTTGATGCGCGGATTCAGCTTGCGAATACCAATGGTCGCGGGCACCTCGCGGTGCTGCAGGCTATAAAGCGCTTTGGCAAGCCCCGCCACGCCCGAGGCGGTTTCCAAGTGGCCGACATTACTTTTTACCGAACCAATCGGCAGCGGCGTTTGCCGATGTTTGCCAATCGCTTCGCCAATGGCGCGGGTTTCGATGGGGTCGCCAACGGCGGTGCCGGTACCGTGGGCTTCTAAATAGTCGATCTCATCGGGGGAGATGCCCGCTTGCTCGTAGGCGCGACGCATCAAGTCGGTTTGAGCGCTGGTGTTGGGTACCGTCAGGCCGGATTTATGACCGTCGGTATTCACGGCTGACCCGGCGACCACGGCCAGAATGTTATCGCCATCGGCAACGGCTAGGTCGTAGTCCTTGAGCAGGAATATCCCAGCGCCTTCTGAGCGCACGTAGCCGTTGCCCGCTTCATCGAACACTTGGCAGCGGCCGGTGGGCGAGAGCATGCTGGCTTTAGAGAAAATGATAAAGCCGTAGGGGTGCAAGTGCAGGCTGATACCGCCCGCCAGTGCCATGGTCGTTTCACCGCTGCGAATGGATTGGCAAGCCTGGTGAAACGCCACCATGGAGGACGAGCACGCGGTGTCCAGCGACATACTGGGGCCATGCAAGTCAAACACATAAGAGAGTCGGTTGGAGGCGATGCTCGAGGTGTTGCCCGTGGCGGTCGAAGCATCAATAGCCGACATGTCATCGGCTAAACGGTAAGAGTAGTCAAGACTGGCGACGCCCAGGAAAACGCCGCACTGGCTGCCACGCAGAGTGCTGGGCACGATGCCGGCGCTTTCCATGGTTTCCCAGGCAAGCTCCAGCAGCATGCGCTGCTGCGGGTCCATATTGGCCGCTTCGCGTGGGGAAATACCGAAAAACGCTGCGTCGAACCCGCTGATATCGCCCAGGCTACCCGCAGCAAAGGTGACGCTGGTGCCAGGGTGGCGTTTATCTGGGTGCCAAAAGGCTTCATGGCTCCAGCGATCTGGGGCCACTTGGGTGACGAGGTCTTTTTCGGCTTGCAGGTCTTGCCAGAACGTTTCAGGGGTGGTGCCGGGGAAACGATGGGCGGCACCGATGATGGCCACACGTTTAGTCATTCTTGCTCCTGAGGTTCTGGTTCTGCCTTGATCACATCGTTACTTATATCGCGTCCAAACACTTGTTTAAATAGCCGGACGCCAAGTTCGTTGGCTGCTATTCCCTGCAGCGGTTGCTCGGCAGGCATTTGGTCAGGCGGTGTTGGTTGCGTTGACCATATCATGTATGGGGTGCTGCCCGTAGGGGGCATGAAGTACCCATACGCATCGGGCAGTATAGGGACGTGGTCGCCATACCAGCTCAGTATTCCAGGCCTCGTGCTCTCGTTTAGCGCTGTTTTAACGCTTGCCAGCATTTGATCAGCTTCACCTAAATGGTGCAAGTAAACGGCGAGCTCCCGCAGATGGCCTGGAAGCGGCCACGCGGCGTTCGGCAGCGTATCGGCCAAACGTGCCTGTTGGGGCGCTTCCAGATGCAGCGGGCCGTGGTTTTCCATGGTGATCACAAAAATAAATAGCGGCCTATTATCGTCATCTTTCAGCAGGCGTCCAACCTTTCGTGCCACGGCTCGGTCGCCTATGTACTGCCCGTGCTTATCGCTGCTGCTAAACGCGCTGATATCGATAAAGGTATCAAAGCCTAGCTGCGGAATGACCTTGTCGCGCATGTAAAAGGTAGCGGGGTAAGGGTGCACGCAAATAGTGCGGTAACCCTGCGCGCGAAAAGCGCTCGCCACGCTGGGCAGCGGGTAACGGCTTAGCGTGCGGTAGGGGTTGAACTGGCGGGCACCCCAGGCGCTGGGTGCCAACCCCGTGAGCACGGCGCATTCGGTGCGTACGGTATTGGCCCCCCAGGCCGGCACGCTCAACTCGCCCTTTTCGACGGCCTCGGTAAAGGTGGTGTCGAAATGTTGCAGTAGCGTCGGCGCAACCTCTGGACACCATGGGCGCGGATCGAAAAATGATTCGCTCTGGACCAGGACGACATTGGGTCGCTCGGCGCTATCTGGTGAAGCGACGGCACTGGGCTGGCTGGCAGCCGCGTAGGGGGATGCCAAAGGGTCAGGCGGTGACGAGCGCATCAATGCTACCCCATAGGCCCAAAGGCTGGCATATAGCCCCACGCGATGTAGATCCTCGACCGGTTGCAGGGACATGGCGCCGAGTGAGCGTAAACCAACGGCTACCAGCACCGCCCCGAGCCCGGCGAGCAGTCCGTTGCTTTGTAAAAAGAGCACGGTGCTCCACTGGCTAACCAGCGACGGCTCCACATAGAGAAAGCTGCCAATGGCGATGGCCCCCGCGCTGCTGGCCGCGATGGCGAGGCCAATGCCAAAAAACGGGACATAAAGCCGTGGGTGCAGGATGGCGTCCCAGAAGTACTCGAAGTCGTGGCAGATGAACGGTTCGTTGAGCGTTTTGGACTTGGTATTGCTTGACTGGACCACCACGAGCTGGAGTGACAGCACGAAGACCACGGCAAACCAGGGACGCTGGAGCAGCAGCGTGAAAAGCCCAAATAGCAGTAGCCAACTGCCGAGATGGATCACATTGGCTGCCATCGGCCGCTGCCAGAGAGGAGCAGGCCGTGGAGACAGCAGCGCTTCGAACGCTAGGCTGAACACTAGCCCGATGAAGAGCGGCAGGCTAAGCGATAGGAGCAGGTGGCCAAGCATCTTACCGGCCTCCTACATGATCGAAACCCAGTCGTTTGATGAGCCACTGCGACACGCCTGCTGGCAAGACGGCCAGCCACCAAGTGCCGAAGTTGAGCGGAAACGGGAAGCTGACTCGCGCACGGTTGGCGCGAATGCCACGAATGATCACTTTGGCGGCTCGTTCGGGTGGCCACTCAAAGGGCTTGGGGCCAGGCATGGCATTGCACATGGGGGAGGTGACGTAGCCGGGCATGACGACCGTTACCCCGATGCCGCAGGGGGCGAGCAAGCCGCGCAAGGCTTCGCCATACGCTTTGATGCCCGCTTTGCTGGCACTGTACGTGGGCGTGCTGGGTAGTCCATGCCAACCTGCCAGTGAGCTAATGAATACCAGTTGGCCGCTACCCCGTGCGCGCATGGCGGGTACCAAGTGCTGCGCCATGGCAATGGGGGTGGTGAGGTTGATGTTCAGCAAGGCTTGAACATCGGCCCAGGGCTCGAGCTCGCCCAACTGCTCAGGATGTGTGTTCTTGCCTGCGTTGGCGATCACGATATCCGGCAACTGCTCGGCACGGAGCGTGGTGAGCCACTGCGCTAGTGCCTCCTCATCAGTGAGGTTGATGGAGGAGAGCGACACGTCAGCCCCTTTTTCGCGACAGGCGTTAGCCACGTCCTCTAAGGCGCTGACGTTGCGTCCATGCAGAATCAGATGCGTCTGGGGCGTCGCATACGCCTTGGCGAGCGCTCCGCCGATGGCCCCCGTGGCGCCGGTAATCAGCACGCGGCGTGTGTGTGGTGTCTTTGTCAAGTACGTTGCATCAACACTCACAGCAGCTTCTCCAGAGGGGATGGGCAGGCCTCTAATATGTGCGCAGCATTATTGACCGCAAGATCGATACTGGGCTGGCAGTAAAAACCGCCGTTTACCTGGGCGGTATGCATCACGGTATTGCGAAAATAGCCGAACAATTCGGCACTGGGCGGTGGTGGCTGGTGCCAAAACTCCTCCAGCGCGCCTTCGTAGGTAAGCCCTGCCAGATTATAAATGGGGTCGCTGAGCGCAAAGGTAGGGCAGTGTGATTCCAGTGAGACGATGCCCACGGTACTGTTCACCGTGACGGTGCCCACTGCATGCTTGATCAGCGCATTCAGATCGCCGGACTCGAGGTACACGATGCGCCCGTTTGAGCCGTAAAAGTTTGAGAGCCGTTCAATGATGCTGGGGTAGTTCACCAGCCCCATGTCCAGCGGATGGTTCTTGATACATAACAGTGCATCGCTGGGTGCATGTTCAGCGAACGACCCCATCACGTGGTCCATGACCTCTTCCATATTGGCATAGGGCGAGTGGTCACGAATTTGGGCGTCTGTGTTGAGCTGTAAGGGCAGCATAAAGTATGGCTTGCCACTTTCGATCAGCGTTTTGATCCGTTCAGCATCGCGTTTTTTCCACTGTTTGAGCAGCGTAAAGCGCTTGATATAGCCTGCATACTCCACTGGTGCGGTAATGGGGGCATGGTTGCGGTAGCGCGGTGCCACGATGGGATTGGCTAGCCCTGCGACGTGGTAGGCCACATCGTGCATAGCGCGGATTTTAAACGATGAGCGAAAGCGTACCGGAGAAGGAAGCCCAGGTAACGCTTTGCCTGTTTCATAAAACCAGGTGGGATCGCGAGGCAGCAGCGAGTGGCCGTTGACTCCCTCACGTTCCAGCGTGATCCAAAAGGGGCGGAAGTAGCCCTCTTCAAACACGTGGGTGCGAATGCCTGCGGCCGGGGCTTGGTCGACCGCTGGGCGGTGCACGGGACGCCGGTCGCCGAACAGGACTTGGTCGGTAATGCCGTAGCGTTGCCATAGAGAGGTGACGTAGGCGGGCAGCTCGCTCAGAGGGCCACGAAACAAGTGGCTATGGCTGTGCGTGCGCTGCCAATAGAGGAGGTCGCCCGCGTTGAAGTGTACTTTCACCACGCGGTGGCCGTCGTCGGTGAGGCGGCGGGCTAAGCGTTGGTAAAAGGGCGAGCAAACGCCTTGTAAGAATAAGAATGCGCGCTTCTGCTTCAACTCAATGGCTTCCAATCAACAAGTTACGATAGCAGCGATAAAGGCGCTGCTTCCATGTAAGTAGCGGTGTTTGTGCAGTAGATTGTTGTAACTTTGCCCGCTCCAATAGGCTGACGACGGTCTCGGCATTGCAAAGCTGACCAGAGGTGGGGTCGACGTAATTGGGGTACAGCAATAGCGTGCCAGCAACGAGGGCATCTAGCGTGAGCGTCCGGTTGCGCCTGGGGCAGCGCAGGGCGTCTTGCGTTAACCCCCAACCCGCATAAAAAGGCAGGCCATAGGTCGTCACTTGACGATGACGCAACAGGGCTTCAAAACCGGTCAGCGAGCTCATTGTATGCACGGCATCCACGCGCTCTAGCAAAGCGGTGATGTCGACGTGGCTGGCGTCCAAATCATACAGACGTTTGGCATCAGTATCGAGTTTGCCCACTCGAGCCCCGCTGATCACATCAGGGTGTGCTTTGTAGATGATGAAAGCGTTGGGCTCGGCTTCTCGAACGACTTTGAGTAGCGCGCTATTGGTGCTGATGTCTGGTGAGCCGGTGGCGATAGAGGCATCGCTCTCTACTTGGCCGGGTACCAGAATGATCGTTTGGTTGTCGGGAAGGACGACGTCAGACGCTCCTGGCACATTGTATTTCGAGAGCTTCAAAGCAACGAGGCGCTGACGCAATTCGGCGGCCCTGGCGAGTAAGTCGTTGCTAAACTCGCTTTCATTGAGCAGCGTCTCTAGTTCGCTTGGCTGGCTGGGGTCGTAATAAATGCCGTAGCGGTCTACCACAAGCGAGAGCGGCTGAGTGAGGTCGACACCTAGCCCAACTGAGCGGATAAAGCCGTCTTCCATGCGCCACAGATGCGGTAGGAGTTCGCTGTGCTGTGCTTTAAAGGCGTCGTTAATTCGGCTCGACCACACCAAAAGCCGTTGAGTGTCGGTGGCTTGTTGGGGGAGGGCCTTTTGATAGTGAACGTGAGCTGCTGGCCCTAGAAAATCGCCGATAAAGCGTCGTTTCCAAGAAGAAAATCCGCAGGCGAGCCACTCTCCTCTTAGCCGCTCTTGCTGGCGTTTTTGATCCGCGATCAGGTAGATCGTCTCTTCCAGCGTTGATGGCTGGCCCGTGTAGGGGTTGGCGTAACGGCAATAGCGAAGATAGGCCGCCGCGAATACTTCTGGCAATGTACGAGTGCGCGTACGCCGAGGGCAGGGGAGTTGGTCTTGGGTCAGGCCCCAGCCAGCATAGAAAGGGGTGCCAAAGCAGTGGACACGTTTGCCCGCCATAAGCGCTTCGAAGCCAAGCTGGCTAGTCACCACATAGACGTCGTCGACTTGGTCGAACAGGGCCCAGGGGTTGATATCTTCGCTGATGACCTGGCAGCGCGGGTGCTGAAGAGCGCTGGTAAGGTGCCCTTGCTTTTTACCCGCAATCACATCGGGATGAATTTTGACCAGCACTTTGGCCTGGGGGTGATAGGCCAGTGCATGCTCCAGCATGGCTGAAAAACTGGCGGCGCTTGCGCCACCATAATCGATGGATGCATCCCCCGCCGTCTGGTCGACCACTAATACGGTGGCGCCACTAGCGTTTAAACGCTTGTCCGGCGCATGGTTATATTTCGATAAGCGATAACGCCTTAGTAAGGCGATGCAGTGTTCGGCCCTGGATACTTCTTCCGACGAAAAGTCGGCGGTCGCTAGCCACTGCTCTAGGTCGCTGGGTCGTGAGGCGTCGTAATAAATGCCGCTGTAATCCACTACGAGACTATGCGGTTGGTAACCGGCACTACTAAGCCCTAAAGAGCGTAAAAAACCATCTTCCAGAGCGACGTAGGGAAGACGACGCTTGTCGGCGTAGCGCCTCGCTCGGCGGCTGGTAGGTTTCAACCCCCATCCAATGACGGCGTCTGGTTGGGCACTGAGGGGACGAAGCGGGAGGATGTCGTCGAATTCTCTTAAAAATGCGGCGAGTGGTGTGATGCTGCCAATGCCTTTAGAGGTGTAACCCGCCGTACGTTTTGCCATGGAGTGTGCCGAAATGTTTTGTCGGGTGGTTTGCGAGATAGGCGGCGAACATACGTGAAATAAGCGTGGTTATCAATTCGCACGCGCTTGGCTTAGAAAATAGCTAAGTTGATTTGTCTCAACGCGCACATTTCAGTGGTTTTTGATAAGTTATTTCTTTCGAGCCATGATAGCGTCTGAACTCGCGAGCCTCACTCAAGGAAATTAACGAAATAGGGATTTCTGGTGCGCCTAGCCCCCCCGATCCATCGACTGATTACGTTTCGTTCGCTAAAAAGCCGGCTGCTGCTGGGGCTTTCCTGTGCGCTGGCCATCTTGGCAGGGGCCGTGCTGGGCATGGCGTGGCAGGTCGGCAAAATCATGGTGCACGAGACCAATATCGCCCACCTGCGCTATGAAGCCGATTTGCTGGCCGATGAGATTACCCAACATATCAACCAGCGCATCAACGCACTACAGCGGTTGAACGGGGTCATTGGGCTGTCAGACGATCCCACCTGGTTGAATTACGAGCTGCAGAAGAACGACTCCCTGCTGACTTGGTTCGAAGGTTTGATGGTCAGCGATGAGAACGGCGTGATTTTGAGCGACTGGCCGAGCGTGGTGGGGCGAGTGGGCCTCGAGACCAAAGACCTCGAGTATTTCAAAATGGTGCGCGGTATTCGCCGCCCCTACGTGAGCGAACCCTTCGTGGGCCGGGCTAGCGGTATGCCGCTGGTGCTCATTAGCATTCCCCGCTTGGATGAAAACGGGCGTTTTGCGGGCTTTGTCGGTGGCATCGTCAGTCTCAAGAGCAGTGGACTCTTCGATCGTTTGAGCAGCATTCGTTTGGGTGACAATGGCTATGCGGCCGTTTCGACCGCCTCTGGCAAAATTCTTTACCATCCTGATCACGAGTTGGTGAACGCCGAGATCAGCAACGTCCAATTGAACCCGATGTTAGAGCTTGCGCTGGCGGGTTGGAGAGGGGAAGGGGTTGCCGAACTGTCGAGTGGTCGCGTAGCGCTGCAAGCGTATGCCCAAGTGTGGCCAGCCGATTGGATAGTGGGCCTGTTTTTGCCCACCACTCAAGCACAGTTACCGCTCGCGGGGTTCATTTACAAGCTGCTGGGCATTTGGTTCGTCCTGGCGCTACTCATGATGCCGCTCTTATGGTGGCTGCTGGCTCGCATTCTCAAGCCATTGGACTATCTTGAATCGCAAATTGGTGAAGTGGGTAAGGGCGAGCGCGCGAGTCTCGATCTCGCCACCAGCATGCAGGAGTTGCAGCAAGTCGCGATGACTTTCAACCGCGTAGAGCATGAGCGCCAGCAGTTGGTCGGCCATTTGCAAGAGCGCCAGGCGTTTTTGGATTCCGTATTGAGCGCTACACCCCAGGGCATGTTCGTTGCCAATTTTGGCGGTAAGATCACTTATATGAACCCGGCACTGCTGGAGATGCTGGATATCCCTCCCGATATGCCCATGGAGGTGTGGATGGAGCAGGTGCACCCTGACGACCGAGAAGGGGCGAGGGACATGTGGGTTCACAGCTTGAAAACTGGTAGCGATTTCGTGCGCCAACTACGGTTCGTGCGCAGCGACCATGAAACGCTGTGGCTGGACATTCATGCACGGGTGGTCATGTTGTCTCAAGGGGGGCACTCGCTGGGCTTGGTCGGGGTCGTGAAGGACATCACTGAGCGTCGCCAGCAAGAGGCGTTGCAGCGCTGGGAGGCAGAGCACGACCCGTTGACGGGGTTGCTCAATCGACGTGGATTCGAGCGCCGGTTGGAAGAGGCATTCGCCGACTTCCAGAAGACCAGCACGCCCTCTGCGCTGCTTCTCTTCGATCTGGACCATTTCAAGCCTATCAACGATGAGGGCGGCCACGCGCTGGGAGACGAGATGCTCCGCCGTATCGCTCAAATCGTGGCCTGGGAAGTGCGTGGCAGTGACCATGTGGCGCGCCAAGGGGGAGATGAGTTTGCCGTGCTGCTGCCCAGCTGTACGCTGGGACAGGCCGAACGTATCGCAGAGTCGTTGCGTCAATCGGTGAGTGAGGTGACCGTGACCCATGAGGGCAAAGAGTACAGCGTGACGCTCAGCATCGGCGTGACGACCTTCGATGAATGCGACGAAACGGTGGATGTGGCGATTTCCCGGGCAGATGCGGCCAGTTATGAAGCCAAAGGGGAGGGGCGAGATGCCGTGGTGGTCAAATTGCCCGAACAGTTCGACCCCATAGAGCTATTCGGTTAAGACGCGTCTGGGAAACCTTCCCGCTGCCAAGTGATCAGCCACTGGGGGAGCGCTTCGGCGGGCCCGGGGCGCGCGAACTTCTTAGCCAAGAAGACGATACTCTCTACGATCGCACGATCATCTTCGCTCGCCAGCATATCGCGAACGAAGGCTCTATCGACTTTGATCAACTGCACCGGCAGGCGGCGAAAGTACGCCAGCGACGAGTAGCTGGTGCCGAAATCGTCCAGCGCCACGTCGATCCCCAGCCGTTGACAGACTGTCTAGCGAGTCGACAAATCTCAGTCAACGGTAGAGTATAAGAGGATGCTGATTCGACTGAGAGCGCCTTCGTGGACTTACTTGAACTCTTTACACGCACCCTAGACGTTACCCTGCCTGTTTTTGCCATGGTGTTCATCGGGATTGCCTTGAAGCGCCTGGGCTGGATCGATAGTGCCTTCATTTCGACCGCCTCGTCTCTCGTGTTCAAAGCCACACTGCCCACGCTGATCTTTCTCAGCCTAGTCAAAGCTGACTTGAGCGTTGCTCTAGATGTGCCGTTGCTGCTCTTTTTTGCCCTCGCCACGTTGGGCCAGTTTTTGCTGAGTTGGGGTTGGGCGCACCTGCGCGTGCCAAGAGCCGACCGTGGCATTTATGTTCAAGGAGCGTTTCGCGGAAATTGTGGGGTCGTAGGCTTGGCCTTGGCGGCGGGCATGTACGGCAATTATGGGTTATCCGCCGGTAGTTTGCTGCTGGGGGTGGTGATCGTGATGTATAACGCGCTCTCCGTCGTTGCCTTGGCGGCCTATCAGCCCGGCCAAGCGACCGATTGGCGGAGTTTGCTGGGTCATATTATTAAAAATCCGCTGATTCTTTCGGTGTTCGCTGCGCTCCCTTTTACCGCTTTCTCGGTGTCACTGCCCAGCTGGGTGATGACCTCGGGTAATTACTTTGCCTCGCTCACGCTACCGCTCGCGTTGATATGCATCGGCGCAACGCTATCGGTATCCAGCATGCGAGAGGGAAGCCAAGTGGCGCTCAGCGCCAGCAGTATGAAAATGGTGATTTTACCCGTGCTTTCCACATTGGCTGCGTGGCTGATGGGGTTTTCAGGGAATCAGCTCGGCCTACTGTTTCTTTTCTTTGCCAGCCCCACTGCTGCCGCCAGCTTCGTGATGGTCAAAGCGATCAATGGGAACGTGGCCTTGGCCGCTAATATCATCGCCATGACCACGCTCATGGCCAGCGTGACCGTGACACTGGGTATCTTCGCTCTTCGCCTGCTCGGTTGGATATGACCTCTGCCGATGCAAAACCGCGGTTGGCCGGGGCGGATCAAACCGCTATACTATGCGCCCCGTAAGTCCCTGTAGCTCAGTAGGATAGAGCAGCCGCCTCCTAAGCGGCAGGTCGCAGGTTCGACTCCTGCCAGGGACGCCAAACGCCCCCATATCTTCTTCATTTCTAACCACTAGCGCGGCGCGCCTAGCGTTTGCACCCAGTAGTGCGTAAATCGCGCGTCACTATCTTCTGCATGCGCCATGCCCATATCGGTAAAGGCATCGTTCATGAGGTTGCGGCAGTGGTGAGCGAGCAGCTCCAAGTAAGGGAGCTAGCGGCACCGAAAGAATGTTCACCGCATTGGCGGGCTTGGCCTCGAGCTTGGTTGACGCGGTCCAACATCGTTTGCTGCCGTTCGGTGGGAGCGCACGCTTCAGACGCGGGGGATGCCTCGTTGGCGGAGGAGGCGGGCGCATGCGTTATCCAGAGCGTTGTCATCCACGCGATCGAACAAGAAGATGGCGGATGGTATTCTCTTGAGAAATCAGAACGTTCCGTCAAGAACCTGAACCAAGAGAGCCATCCGCTATGGGTGAAAGCCTATCCACCTGGACGCCCTCGTGCAACGGCTCTGTCCGTGTCGAGTTGAGCGGCCAGCGCACCACCAGCGACAGCGGCGCTTTGCTGCTGCGTGAAGCCCTCAACAACAGCGGCGTGATCGAGGCGCTGGAAAACAACCTGGTCGACCTCCGCAATCCGCTACGCGTCCGCCACTCACTGGCCAGTCAGCTGCGTACCCTGGTGCTGCAGCGCACGATGGGCTGGATCGATCTCAGCGATACCGACTCGCTGCGCCGTGATCCGCTTTGGCAGCTGGCCTGCAGCGACGCGCGTGGGATGACGCCCCTGGCCCAGGACCGGCCGTCTCAAGCCACGCTGTCGCGGCTGCTGACCTGCCTCGGGCGCAACGACAATATCGATACCGTGCATGAAGGCCTGCTGCGGCTGGTGCTCTGGCGCCTGACCTCGCTGAAGAACGGCGAGCGCCCCAAGCAGCTGACGCTGGACATCGACGGCCTGCCGATCGAAGTCCACGGCCATCAGGGCGGCTCGGCGTATCATGGCCTTTACGGTACCCGCATCTACTCGCCGCTGATCGCCTCGCTGGCCGAAACCGGCGACATGGTGGGTGGCCTGCTGCGCGAGGGCAACGCCGGCCCGGCCGAGAACGCCGACACCTGGATCCCGCATCTGGTGCGGCGACTCAACGAGAGCACCGGCGCCCAGGTTCGTGTGCGCATCGACGCCGGATTCACCGACAACGACACGCTGGAGGCGCTGGAAGAGCGCGACATCGAGTATCTGGGCCGGTTACGCAGCCACAAGGGCCTGCAAAAATTGGCGGCGCCCTACCTGAAGCGGCCCCGCGGCCGACCGCCTGAACAGCCTCGAGAATGGTGCCATGACCTTGAGTACCAAGCCGGTTCCTGGCCGGCACCACGGCGCGTCGTGCTGGTCGTGCAGGAGCGCCCCGATGACCTGCTGCTGCATGCCTTCTTCCTGGTCACCAACCTCGGCAAGTTCGACTGGCCGCCGGAGAAGATCCTGGCGCTCTACCGCAAGCGCGGCAGCGCCGAAGCCCACATGGGCGAGGTGAAGTCGGCGCTGGATGTGCACCTGTCGTCGACGGATCGTGGTGCCTCCACGGTCCAGGATGTCATGGCCCGCAACGAGGTGAGCCTACTGCTGAGCCTCTACGCGTATCAGGTCCTGCATGGCCTGCGCTGCCTCCTGGAGCGGCAAACCCGACAAGGCTGGAGTCTGAGTCGGATGCGCGAGCAGGTGCTCAAGGTCGCCGCCACGCTGAGGCTGCACGCTCGGCGAATCACCGTTCATCTCGGAGCCGCTGCCGACAAGTGGTGGCCGACGCTGCTGAAGGGGCTGCCGAAGCTGACCGCACTGAGCTGACGCTCCTGCGAGACCACCACAGCATCAGAAAGCGAGCGACCGCGGCGGCGGTCGGCGATCACGGCTGCGTGGGCGGCCGCAATTGATTCTAAAAAGCGGGAAAAGGTCGGCATTCTGGCATTACTCACCGGTCATTCGCGCTGAAGAAGCCGATCCTGATAAGCGATGCCACCAGTCAGTACCTCCAGACCGCTCGATCAGCCCCCTCGTGAATGAGGCGGGGTCAAACCTGAGCGCGGTAATGTCACCCTTCGCCGCTTGGGTTCCTTAGGCTATGGGCTTTACGCTAGCTCAACCTATGCGGCGCAGCGTAAAACCGCGCTTGATACTGGCGGCTACGACATGGATGCTTTTATCACCTGGGGGGAGGCGCAGGCCCATCTGCCTGCAGCACAGTGGGTCGAGCGCGTTCTACAAGGGCGAGAGCCAGCGTTAACCACTACCTCTTTGGCAACTCAAGTCGCCGCAGCTAAAGCAGGGCTAGCAGTCTGTCGGACTTGAGGTTAATGGATGAGCTGAGGCGTGGGTTCTTCACCCCCCCTGTGTTGGTGTTGGTGTTGGTGTTGGTGTTGGTGTTGGTGTTGGTGTTGGTGCTGTTGTGTGGCTCTTAACCTGCCCCTCAGCTTCTGCAAGGCGGTTCTGACGCCTTGCCTGCTGGCCGGTTGGGCGCGGCGAGCCCTCAGCCCGCCGTCAACCGGTGCATCCGCTTGATATTCCACGCCATGGTGGCCAATCGCCACTCGCCGCTGACCTTATCCAGTCCGCGTAGCGAGAACTGCCGGAACCCCATCACGTGTTTGATGATCCCGAAGACCGGCTCCACGGTATGTTTGCGCAATGCGTAGAGCGCTCGGCCCGCCTGCGTCTTCAAGCGGTGTGCCATC
>NZ_FODB01000057.1 GCF_900110265.1 Vreelandella aquamarina
CGCCGATACCGGTTTGCACGGTGCGCTCCGGCAGGTAGCCGTTGCGGACGACGACACGGCGGCCGTCTTCCAGCGTCTTGTCGGCATATTGCTCCAGAAACGTGCTCAACTCCGCCTCCACGGCCTTGGCGATCAGGTCTCGGGCCCCTTTGCGCAGCAGCTCATGCAACGGATCAGTAGCGCCGGTGTCTGGCTGCGTCACGGCTTGGAGAGTAGAATTGCTCATGGCGTATCCGTCCTATGTTGGTTGTGATCTGGCGAGATCAATCAACAGGATACGCCACCCTCTCTACTGCCCTCCATACACAAGAACTGAGCTTAACTCCCAAGCGGCTAGGCAGGATAGCCAACCGCCTTAGAAAAGACTGGCGTTGATCAGCAGGTGTGCCACGATACTGGCTACGTAACCTAACAAAATAGCGGGCACCCAGCGCAAATGCACCGCAAACGTGTAGATACCACGGGCTTGCCCCATCAGCGCTACCCCGGCAGCCGATCCCATGGAGAGCAGGCTGCCCCCCACACCGGCTGTCAGAGTGATCAGCAGCCAGTTGCCTTCCGACATATCCGGCGCCATGGAGAGCACGGCGAACATCACTGGAATGTTATCCACCACCGCTGAGATCAGCCCCAGCACCACGTTGGCCCACACCGGGTCCCAGCCGCCGTAAAGCGTTTCCGAAAGCAGGCTGAGATAGCCCATGAACCCCAGGCCACCCACACACATCACCACCCCGTAGAAGAACAGCAGCGTGTCCCACTCGGAGCGGGCGATACGGCTGAAGATATCGAACGGCACCACGCTGCCTAGCTGCTCCAGCTTTTTCCAATCTCCGCGGCGGGAGTAACGCTCACGTTTGCGCTCCAGCGAACGGGGCAAACTGCGACGCAGGTAATAGCCAAAGAATTGCAGCAGGCCTAGACCAAACATCATGCCCATAGCGGGCGGCAGGTACAGAATCGAGTGGCACAGCACAGAGATCGCCACGGTGATCAAGAACAGTACGATGATGCGCCGGGCGCCCCGCTTCAACCATACGTTCTCGGTGAGCGCAGCGGGCTGACGATTGACGATGAAAAAGTTCATGATCACCGCAGGCACCATGAAATTCACGATGGCAGGTACCAACAGTGCAAAGAAGCCTTCGAAAGGCACCTGACCGGCTTGCCACACCATCAGTGTGGTGATATCGCCAAACGGGCTGAACGCACCACCGGCGTTGGAGGCCACCACCACGTTGACACAGCAGAGGCTGATAAACTTGTTATCCCCCTCGGCGACCTTTAGCACCACCGCACACATCAGCATGGCAGTCGTCATGTTGTTGGCGATGGACGAAATACCGAACGCCAAACAGCCGGTAATCCAGAATAGGCTCCGGTAGCTAAACCCCTTGCGCACCAGCCACGCACGCAGTGCATCGAACACACGACGCTCTTCCATGGCGTTGATGTACGTCATCGCCACCAGGAGGAACAGCAGCAGCTCGGTATACTCGAGCAGCGTCTCTTTGAAGGCGCTCTCTGCCTCATGGGGCATACCTGCTTGTACGTAGACCCACGCGACCATAGCCCAGATCAGGCCAGCAGCCACCAGAACCGGTTTGGATTTACGCATGTGGATGATTTCTTCACTCATGACCAGGGCATAGGCCAGAATGAAAATGGTCACGGAGACAATACCGGCAAGTGAGGTGGTGAGATCGAGGGGGCCAGCAGCAGCAAAAGCAAGAGAAGGAAAAGCGAAGAGGCAGAGTGCGGTCAACAACCAAGCAACGCGGCAAGCGGGATGCCGAGTTGCAAGGACGTTAGGTGGTTTCATAGCAGCGTGATCCTGGCAGGGTTAGAGAATACCGCCACGATAATAAGCACACTAACTATGTGCTGCAACGCAGCGATGGCGCATAAGATGCGGCCTTTTGACGCACCTTGTAAAGCGCTTTATTCATCCAACTGCTGTGGGATGAAAATAAAGTTTCATCCCTAGAAATAAAGATTCATCCCCGCAGGCTCAGCACTGATCTGCTTCTGAATACTTTCAGGCCACACTCAGTGAAGGCACCGCACTGACGTCTACTTCGCGTTCGGCATGCCAGGCGTCGTGAGCCGCCTGAAGACGCAGCCATAGGCTGGGTCCGTTGCCGAATAGCTTGCCAAGACGTGCTGCCATTTCTGGCGATACTGGCTTACGCGCGGCCAGGATGGCGTGCAGCTGCTGGCGTGAGATGCCCAGCATCCTCGCGATGGCACTCTTGCTGAAGTCCAAATCCTCCAGCATGTCTTCGATCACCTCTCCGGGGTGCGGCGGGCAAAGGTTGGGGTTCTGCTTTGCGGTAATAGTCATAGTGGTTCCACCTCACTCAGTGGTATTGCTCAAAATCAACCTGATAGGCGTTGCCTCCCTCGAATTCAAAAGTGAGGCACCATGGACCGTTCACATGCACGGTGTAACGTTTGGGGTTGAAGCCTTGCAAGCCGTGGAAGTTATAGCCCGGTAAGTTGATCTCCTCAACGCTTGCGGCCTCGTTGATCACGGCCAACCGGATCAGGATGCGCCTATGCATACGCTTGTCGATCTTGGATTTACCGGTTTCCCACAGAGTCGCCAGGTCCTTGCTCTTGAAGGTCTTGATCATGGGGTTAGTGTAGCCTGATAGATTACACATGTAAAGCGTTAGATTACAGTGCGGGCGTGATAGCGCCTCATATGAACCTAGAAAGATGATACTTTATCTCATGGAGGCTCCATAGGTTCACGATGAATCAAAGGGTTATGAGAGCCAAAGGGATGCGACTTTATTTTCCACCTACAACTGCAATTAATTGTGACACGGCACTTATTCGACGGTCACACTCTTGGCAAGGTTACGCGGTTGATCCACATCGGTGCCTTTGAGCACCGCTACGTGATAGCTCAGCAGCTGCAACGGTAGAGTGTAGAGCAGTGGTGCCAGTGCTTCGTGTACTTCAGGAAGTTCCAACACACGGATATCATCTTGAGAGCTGATTCCTACCTTTTGATCGGCAAACACAAACAGCTGGCCGCCGCGGGCGCGCACTTCTTGAAGGTTGGATTTCAGCTTTTCCAACAGGTCATCATTCGGGGCTACTGAAATTACCGGCATCTCGCTATCCACCAGCGCCAGCGGGCCGTGCTTAAGCTCCCCGGCAGGATAGGCTTCCGCATGGATATAGGAGATCTCCTTGAGCTTCAGTGCGCCTTCTAGAGCAATCGGGTAGTGCGCCCCACGACCCAGGAAGAGCGCGTGATGCTTCTCTGCAAATGCCTGAGAAAGCACTTCGATCTGCCGATCGAGACCCAACACCTGCTGACAGAGCGCGGGCAGTGCCTGCAGAGCGCCAATGATCTCTGGCTGCTCTGGCTGGCCTTTCGCTTTACTGACGGACAACGTCAACAGCATCAGCGCAATCAACTGGGTGGTAAAGGCTTTAGTCGAGGCCACACCAATTTCGGGGCCTGCGCGGGTCATCAGCGACATGTCCGACTCCCGCACCAGCGAGCTTCCGGGCACGTTGCAGATCGCCAGCGAGCCGACATAGTTGAGCGTTTTAGCAAAGCGCAGTGCTGCCAGCGTATCGGCGGTTTCTCCAGACTGGGACAGCGTTACAAAGAGCGTGCCTTCCGGCACCACCGGGTGGCGGTAGCGATATTCCGACGCCACTTCGACCTGTACCGGCACCCCAGCATAGCGCTCCAACCAGTAACGCGCGACCATGCCAGCATGGTAGCTGGTGCCACAGGCAATAATATGCACATGGCACGTTTTCTGGAACAGCGCCAGCGCATCCGGCCCAAAACTCTCTACCAACACGCCGTGGCTACTTAAACGCCCTTCCAGCGCGGCACTAATAACGGCGGGCTGCTCAAAAATCTCTTTGAGCATGTAATGACGATATTCGCCTTTGCTAGCCGCACCGTCGCCATGTTCAAAGGTATGGATAGGGCGCTCAACGTCATTGCCTTGGCGATCAACAATGCGAATCACCCCATGCTCACGCAGCTCGACTAAATCGCCCTCTTCCAGATAGATAAAGCGGTCGGTCACTTGAAGCAGCGCCAGCGGATCAGAGGCTAAAAAGGCTTCATCAATACCAACACCTACCACCAAGGGGCTGCCTTGGCGTGCGCCCACGACCACGCCGGGCTCGGCCGCACTCATTACACCCAGGGCGTAGGCACCGCCCAAGCCACTAACAATCTCTTGTGTCGCCTCAAACAGCGTCTTGCCTGTAGCGAGTTTGTCCGCCAGCAAATGGGCAATCACCTCGGTATCAGTTTCTGAGGTGAAGGTATATCCACTGCCCTGCAGCATCTCTTTAATCTGCTCGTAGTTTTCGATAATGCCATTATGCACCACGGCGACGTTATCGCTGCTGTGGTGCGGATGGGCATTGGCCTCGGAGGGTTTGCCGTGGGTGGCCCAGCGTGTATGCGCGATACCGCTGTTGCCTGGCAGCGCGGCGGCGTCCAACTGTTCAGCGAGTGCCGCGACTTTGCCCAAAGCCCGGTGACGCGTTAACACACCGCTGTTAAGCACCGTCATGCCAGAAGAATCGTATCCGCGATACTCCAAGCGTTTCAGCCCTTCCAACAAGATTCCCTGCACATTACGCTGCGCAACCGCCGCGACGATGCCACACATAACTTGTTCTCCTAAGGCGCTCTCACGCCGTGTAATCCAACGTGCTAATACGTTTATTTAACCTTTTTAACCGGGCGCGGCCAGTCGGGCTTCTCTAGCTGCCGGCTGCGGGTGACCGCTAATGCATACTCAGTCACATCTTTTGCAATCGTGGAACCAGCGCCCACAGTGGCACCCTTACCTACCGTGACAGGTGCCACTAAGGCAGTGTTGGAGCCGATGAAGGCGTTATCGCCAATTTCGGTGCGATGTTTGTTCACGCCATCGTAGTTGCAGGTAATGGTGCCCGCGCCCACGTTCACATCGCGCCCCAGGCGCGCATCACCCACGTAGCTTAAATGGTTGATTTTACTACCTTCACCCACGTCGGCATTTTTGGTTTCGACAAAATTGCCCACCTTGGCTTTCACGGCTAAGCGCGTGCCAGGACGCAGCCGTGCGTAGGGGCCGACCTGGTTAAGACCCGCCGCCACGGCCGTGTCGATCACGCTGTGGCTGTGAATCTCACTCTCTGCGCCAATGGTGCTGTTTTTGATAATGCAGTAGGGGCCTACCCGCACGCCTTCGCCAAGTTCGACGTCCCCTTCAAAAACACAGCCTACGTCGATGAAGACGTCGTGGCCGCAGGTAAGCTTACCGCGCACATCAATTCTCGCTGGGTCAGCCAAGGCAACGCCTTGGGCCATGAGCGTCTCTGCCGTCTGCTGCTGGTAAGCACGCTCCAAGCGGGCCATTTGCGAGCGGTTATTGACCCCCTCTACCTCGGTGGCGTTATGGGGCTGCGCCGTGGCGACCTTGACGCCTTCGCTGGCTGCCATGGCGATAACGTCCGTCAGGTAGTACTCGCCCTGGGCATTTTCCGCTGATAGCTGGGGTAACCAGCGCTTCAATTGGGCGCTGGTCATGGCCATGATGCCGGTGTTGCACTCGGTAATTGCCAGCTGTTCGTTGTTGGCATCTTTCTGTTCCACAATCGCCACGGCGTGACCATCGCTGTCGCGCACAATACGGCCGTAGCCGCTGGGGTCATCTAACGTGACCGTTAACAGGCCCATATGTTGCTCATCCACCTGAGCCAGTAGATTAGCTAGCGTATCGCGGCGAATCAGCGGCACATCGCCATATAGTACCAGTACAATACCGCTGCCTAAGTGAGGTTGAGCTTGGGCAACCGCATGGCCGGTGCCCTTCTGCTCTTCCTGCAACGCAAACGAGACCTTGAACTCCGCCAGCGCCTCACGCAGCTGGTCGGCACCGTGACCAATCACCACGTGAGTACGGCTAGGGTTCAAGCCGTTGGCCGTTTCCAGCACGTGCTGCACCATGGGCTTGCCCGCCAGCGTATGCAGCACTTTGGGAAGTTGAGAGCGCATCCGTGTGCCTTTGCCCGCCGCAAGGATGACGATATCGAGGTCGTGCATGTTATTCACCTGTCTCCGTTTGGCGATTCGCCGTGGGCGCCGCCCAGGGTTCGATGCCCAATTCGTCGATCAGCGCATCACCGAAATAGTTGACGAAGGCGGGGCTAGCCAAGCTACGCCAACGCTCCCCCTCACGTACTAACATCAAAATATTGAGGTTGTTTTCGACGGCCAGCTGCATACCCTGCTCGCTCCCCACGACGGTAAGCGCCGTGGCCCAAGCATCGGCCCAGGCATTGGAGGGGTGGAACACCGATACCGACGCTAGCCGATGCTTGATGGGCTGACCGGTTCGCGGATCCAGAAGATGCGAGAAACGCTCGCCATCGACTTCAAAGTAGTTGCGATAATCGCCCGACGTGGCCACTGACATCCCCTCCAGCGCCAACACGTGCTGCGCTTCCGGCACACCGCTTTGCGGCACTTCAATGCCGACACGCCAAGGCGTTTGATCTTCGATGTCCCGGTAACCGCGGGCAATCAGCCCGCCACCGATATTGACCAGGTAATTATCGATGCCCTGCTGATCCAGATACGCCGCCACGCGATCGGTGGCGTGGCCTTTGGCGACGCCAGAGAGATCAGCAAATACATCCCGCAGGCGACACGCCTGCATCCGCTGGGTATCCACCTCGACTGCATCAAACCCAATCGTGGCCATGCGCTCGCTTAACTCGGCCTCGCTAGGCACCTCTTCGGGACGTGCCTCGGGACCAAAGCTCCATAGATTCACCACATCGCCAATGGTGATATCAAACGCCCCTTTGCTTGCTTCCGACACCGAACGGCTTATCGCCAGCACTTCGATCAGCTCGTTAGAGAGCGGCTGCCACTCGTTGAGTGGCGCGTCGTTAAAGGCGACTAGTTCTGAATCGTCACGGTAGGTCGACATCGCTTGGTCAACGTCTTCCATCTCGGCCAATATGCCCTCTTCCAAAGCATTGGCTTCGCCCTGCGTCAGCGGGTCGACCAGAGTAATTTGATAATAGGTGCCAAAAATACCGCCTTCAAAGCGCACTGGTGACTCCAGCGGCCGATCATTTTCTGAACAGCCCGCCAGCAAAACGCCCACCAGCGCCACGACGCCCAGTCGCCTACACGCAGTTTGATAGCCTTTCATCCGATGTCCTTCATTGAACGCGCGGGTTAGAAATGAAAAAACCAGAGTAGCCAGGCACCAAACAGCACGCGGTATACCACGAACGGCTGCATCCCCAGCTTTTTGATTACGACGAGAAAGTAGTGAATACACACGAAGGCGCTGATACCCGATAAAAGCGCCCCTATTAGCATAGCGGGTACGTCGATCGAGTGAGGCGCTTTGACGAGATTCACCGCTTCGAGGCCACCGGCGAGCACGATGACGGGAATCGAGAGCAAAAACGAGAAGCGCGCGGCGCCTTCTCGATTCATGCCAACCATCAGCGCCGCGGTCATCGTGATCCCCGAGCGCGACGTACCGGGGATCAACGCCAACACTTGAGCGCCGCCGATGATCAGCACGTCTTTTAGCGTCAACTGATACTCGCTGCGGGTACCGCGCATTTTCCAGTCGGCGTAGCCAAGCAGTAAGCCGAACCCTATCAGGCTAAGGCCGATGATCAGCGTCGAGCGCATGTAGCCTGCGATCAGGTCATGGAGGAGAAAGCCGACGATGCACACCGGCAAGGTGGCCACGACTACCCAAAACGCTAGACGCGCATCCTCATTGACGCCGCTGCCTCTTACCGCCGTGAGGCTGCTGGCGATCATTTGCCAAATTTCCTGGCGAAAATAGAGGACGACGGCGCTCAAGCTACCCAAGTGGAGTGCCACATCGAACGCGAGACCTTGGTCTTCCCAGGTGGTGAGCACCGGCACCAAAATCAGATGAGCGGAGCTGGAAATCGGAAGAAATTCAGTGAGCCCCTGCACCACCGCCAATACTACCACTTGGAGCCAATCCATAGGTCGTCCTGTCTATGTTCTGTGTTGCGTTATGAAATGAGGTCGTCTCACCTGCAGCGGCGCTTAGGATACACATCCCAACTTTCATTGTCCGCACCGGTAACGCCTGAGAATGCACAAGAGGGTATAGAGCTTGCCCGGCGGTAAGCTACAATGGGCATCTAATGGAAGTATGCGTCCCTGCAGGTACCTCATGACTCAGACCGTAGAAACGCCAGTGGTTCCCAATCGCGAGTTAGATAGCCAAGAGGCTAAGCGCGTAACCTATATCGGCGCTTGGCTGGACGGTTTGCTGAGCATTATCAAAGTCGCCGTTGGTTTTTTTGTCGGCTCTGCTGCGCTGATTGCCGATGGTATTCACTCGCTCTCTGATCTTGTCACCGATGGTTTTGTACTGGCTGCTATCCACTATGGCCGCCAGGAGCCCGACAACGACCACCACTACGGCCATGGCCGAATCGAAACCCTCACCACGCTGCTATTAGGCAGCGTCCTAATCTTCGTGGCGGGGGGTATTGCGTGGTCAAGCGTGGATCGCCTGTTGAGCGGCACAGAAGTGGGCGCCCCGGGGGCGCTTGCGATCGTCATCGCCATACTGGCACTGATTAGCAAAGAGTGGATTTTTCGCTACACCATGCGGGTCGCGAAACGCTTGAAATCCAAGCTTTTAGAAGCCAACGCTTGGCACTCGCGCAGCGACGCACTTTCAACCGCCGTGGTGCTGGTGGCTTTAGTAGGCGCACAGTTTGGCTTGGGCTGGCTAGATGCTGTGGCCGCCATTATCGTTGGCCTGATGGTCGGTAAAGTGGGTTTAGACCTGTTGTGGGAGTCCGCTCGCGAACTGGTCGACACCGCACTCCCCGAAACAGTACAGCAGCAGATGCATGACGTGGCGTGTAGCGTCCCCGGCGTGGATAGCGTGCACGACCTGCGCACCCGTCAATCGGCAGGTTGGGTGATGGTCGATCTGCATGTGGTGGTGGGGCCTAAAATTACCGTCTCGGAAGCTCATGAAATCGGTAATGAAGTGAGCCGCCGTTTGCGCCACGAGTTTCCTTTGCTCACAGATGTTATCTTCCACGTTGACCCAGAAGATGACGCCGGTGAAGGCGACCCGAGCCGCCTACCAGGCCTGCCGCTGCGTCCAGAAGTGGAAGCGGCGCTGAACGAGCGCTGGTACAAACATCCGGTATGGCGCACGCTGAACGAGCTACAGCTCCACTACTTAGAAGATAAGGTATCGGTATCGCTGATTATTGGCGACGCCGTTCACCAGCCGCCTCAGTGTTTGGCGAGCCAGCTCAAGGCGCTCGCCAGCGACATCGAGTGGCTGGGTCATGTGGAGGTCATGTTCATTACCCGGGCGGCCAGCAGCGCCATGCGCTAGGCTACCCTAACCCAGGTCAGACGCCGGCAAGTATGGCCGTTGCAATACTGAAGTAAATCAGTACGCCGGTGGCGTCGATCAGCGTGGTCACCAGCGGAGCCGAGGCCGTCGCGGGGTCTACTTTGAAGCGCTCCAAAACGAACGGCAAGCACATGCCGATCAAGCTGCCAAACAGCACGATGGTCACCATGCTGAGCGCCACGATTATGGCCACCGCTTCCCCGCCACGAAAAATCCCAATGGGGGCGACGGCAATAGCCATGGTTAACCCCAATGAACCAGCCACCAACAGCTCACGCCCCAGCATCTTGCTCCAATCCTTCACGCCTACGTCGCCGGTGGCCATGCCGCGCACCATCAGCGTGGCGGCCTGCGCACCGGCATTACCGCCACTGCCAATCAACAGCGGCAGGAAGAATACCAGAGCGACCTGGGCGGCAATGGTATCTTCGAAGTACGCAATACCAGCCCCCGAAAACAGGTTGGCAAAGACCAGTAAGACCAGCCAAAACACGCGTTTGCGGTAAAGACTCCACAGCGGTACCCGGCTCACGCCATCCTCTAGCTGACCGATGGACATCCCTTTGTGGATATCTTCGGTGGCCTCTGACTCAGCAACATCCATGGCATCATCGTGAGTCACGATGCCTACCATACGGCCATCGGCATCAACCACAGGCAGCGCCAGCAAGTCGTACCGAGCCACAATTCTCGCCACCTCCTCCTGCGCTTTATCCACAGGGATTTTGATGACATCTTTGATCATGATGTCATCCACCAACGCCCCAGGGCGCGCGACCATCAGTTGACGCAGCGACATGGTGCCGATCAGATGGCCGTCATTATCCAGCACGTAAAGCTGGTAGACCGTTTCTGCATCAGGGGCGGTTTGGCGCACGCGCATCATTGCTTGTGACACCGTCATGCCACTGGCTATGGCAACATAGTCAGAGGTCATGATGGCGCCGGCAGTGCCCTCTTCATAGCTCGCCAAGCGCTTGAGATCCTCGCGCTCCTGGTGCGCCATACGACGCAACAGCGCTTCGCGACGGTCTTCCCCAAGCCGGTTGAACAAATCCGCCCGCTCGTCGGAGCCCATCTCTTCGAGCAGTTTGAGCACCTGGCTATCGGACAGCTCTCCCACCACCTCGAGCTGGCTCTCTTTGGGTAGATAGCCCAGCACATTGGCGGCTCGCTCGGTGGAGAGAATGTCCAACACCATCAAAGCGGCGCTTAACTCTTCATCCTCTTCGATCAGCTCTTCGAGCACTTCACCAATATCAGCCGAGCGGATTTCGGCGAGGCGTTCCGCCAATTGCGACTTACTGGGATCTTCCTTGACCAGCTCATCGAGAAGCTCGGTCTTCAACGCCTGTAAGGCTTCTTCGTTTAGCGCCATCGCTCGCTCCTGAGACGTTCAACTCTGGGATGACTCACCCGCATATTAACAGACAAAAAAAACGCCCCTTAAACCCTGAATCGGGTTTAAGGGGCGTTTGATTACGCAGAGCGTCTAATTAGCCTTTACCCGCCTTTTTACGCAGCTGCTGAATCGTTCGCAGCTGTGCAACGGCTTCGGCAAGTTCAGCGGCAGCACGGGTATAATCCAGCTCCGCTGACTTCTCGTTAAAGGCTTTCAGCGCCTGCTGACGCGCTTCCTCGGCAGCGGCCTCGTCGAGGTCGCTGGCACGCGCCGCAGCGTCTGCCAGGATCGTCACGACATCTGGCTGGACTTCCATGAAGCCGCCAGAGACAAAGAAGTTCTCTTCCTTGCCATCATCGTGGATCACGCGGATCGGGCCCGGCTGAAGCTCGGTCAGCAGCGGGGCGTGCCCCGGCAAAATGCCGAGGTCACCCATCATCCCGGAAGCAATCACCTGCTCAACCTTACCTGAGAAGATGGATGCTTCTGCGCTGACGATATTGCAAGTGAAGCTATTCGCCATAGCGAATCCCCCTAATGGATGGGATTACTTCTTCATCTGGTTGGCTTTTTCGACAGCTTCGTCGATGGAGCCGACCATGTAGAAGGCCTGTTCCGGCAGATCGTCGTAGTCACCCGCGAGGATGCCCTGGAAGCCACGAATGGTGTCTTTCAGCGACACGTACTTACCGGGCGAGCCCGTGAAGACCTCGGCCACGAAGAACGGCTGCGACAGGAAGCGCTGGATCTTACGCGCACGGGCAACGGCCAGCTTGTCTTCGTCAGACAGCTCGTCCATACCCAGAATCGCGATGATGTCCTTCAGTTCCTTGTAACGCTGCAGAACGTTCTGAACGCCACGCGCTACGTCGTAGTGCTCTTCACCGACGACCAGCGGGTCCAGCTGACGCGAGGTGGAGTCCAGCGGGTCGATCGCGGGGTAGATACCCAGCTCGGCGATGGAACGCGCCAGTACCACGGTCGCATCTAGGTGCGAGAAGGTGGTGGCTGGCGATGGGTCGGTCAAGTCATCCGCCGGGACGTAAACGGCCTGTACGGAAGTGATAGAGCCCGTTTTGGTCGAGGTGATACGTTCCTGCAGAACGCCCATCTCTTCGGCCAGCGTCGGCTGATAACCTACCGCAGACGGCATACGACCCAGCAGGGCGGATACTTCGGTACCGGCCAGGGTGTAACGGTAGATGTTGTCGACGAACAGCAGAACGTCGCGGCCTTCATCACGGAATTTTTCCGCAATGGTCAAACCGGTCAGCGCCACGCGAAGACGGTTACCGGGTGGCTCGTTCATCTGACCGTAGACCAGCGCTACCTTGTCGATAACGTTGGATTCGGTCATTTCATGATAGAAGTCGTTACCCTCACGCGTACGCTCACCGACACCAGCGAATACAGAGTAGCCGCTGTGCTCGGTGGCGATGTTGCGGATAAGCTCCATCATGTTAACGGTTTTACCAACACCCGCACCGCCGAACAGACCAACCTTACCGCCTTTCGCGAAGGGGCAGACCAGATCGATGACCTTGATACCGGTCTCGAGCAGCTCGTTAGACGCTGCCTGATCGGCATAGCTCGGCGCTTTTCGGTGGATCGGCATACGCTCTTGCTCACCGATCTCACCTGCTTCGTCGATCGGCTCGCCGAGTACGTTCATGATGCGACCCAGCGTTTCCTTACCGACCGGTACGGAAATCGCGGCACCTGTGTTGGTTACGTCCAAGCCACGTTTCAAGCCCTCGGTGGAGCCCATGGCAATGGCGCGTACTACGCCGTCGCCCAGCTGCTGCTGGACTTCGAGGATGGTCTCAACGTTGGAGACCTTCAGCGCGTCGTAGACCTTGGGCACAGAGTCCCGCGGAAACTCTACGTCAATCACCGCGCCGATGATTTGTACGATACGTCCGCTCATCTTGGTTCCTCTCAAAAACCTGCAAATGAAACCTGTTTGCCGGGAGCCACCTTAGCGATGGCAGGCTCCCTTGGCGTTATACGGCTGAAGCGCCGCCGACGATCTCGGAAATTTCCTGGGTGATGGCGGCCTGACGGGCCTTGTTGTACACCATCTCCAGATCGTCGATCAGGTTGCCCGCGTTATCAGTGGCACTCTTCATAGCGATCATTCGGGCGGCCTGTTCGCACGCACCGTTTTCGACTACCGCCTGATACACCTGCGATTCGATGAATCGAACCAACAGGCCGTCTAACAACGCCTTGGCATCCGGTTCATACAGGTAGTCCCAGCTTCCGGGACGGGCGTTTTCTTCGTCATGCTTAGCGTCATCGCCCATGTCAGGCGACAGCGGAAGAAGCTGACGCACGACGGGCCGCTGGGTCATGGTGTTGACGAACTCGTTATACACCACGTACAGACGATCCAGGCGTCCTTCGTCATACGCTTCGAGCATGACCTTGACACTACCGATCAGACCCTCAACGGTCGGTGCTTCCCCCAGTCCGCTCTTGGCCGCAATCAAGTTGCCGCCATAGTTACGGAAGAAAGCACCAGCTTTCGAACCGAGGGCACAGAAGTCCAGCTCAGCGCCTTGCTGTTTCCAGGCAACGGCGTCTTTCACCACTGCCTTGAACAGGTTGACGTTCAAGCCGCCACACAGGCCACGATCGGTGGAGACCACAATGTAACCAACACGCTTTACCTCGTTACGCTCGACCATATAGTCGTGCTTGTACTCGGGGTTTGCGTCGGCAATGTGGCCTACCACGTTACGAATCTGCTTGGCGTACGGCTGGCCAGCCTTCATCAGATCTTGCGCTTTACGCATTTTCGATGCAGCCACCATTTCCATGGCGCTGGTAATCTTCTGCGTATTTTTAATGCTCCCGATCTGGGTGCGTATCTCTTTTGCAGCTGCCATAGCGATCTACCTTTCGTTCGTGGCTCTCAGAAAGCATGCAAGCCCGCCCGCAGGCGGGCCGGACATTACCAGCTCTGAGTCGCCTTGAACTTCTCGAGACCTGACTTCAAGCCGTCCTGAATCTCGCCGTTGTAGTCGCCGGTCTGGTTGATCTTGTCGAGCAACTCGCTGTGCTCAGACTTCATGTAATCGTGCAGAGCACGTTCGAAGTCCAGCACCTTATCGACGCTCACGTCATCCAGGTAACCTTCGTTAGCGGCGTACAGCGACAGCGCCATTTCTGCAACTGACATCGGCGAGTACTGCTTCTGCTTCATCAGTTCGGTAACGCGTTGACCGTGCTCGAGCTGCTTGCGGGTCGCTTCATCCAGGTCAGAAGCAAACTGCGAGAATGCCGCCAGTTCACGATACTGAGCCAGAGCCAGACGCACACCGCCACCCAGCTTCTTGATGATCTTGGTCTGCGCAGCACCACCTACACGAGAAACCGAGAGACCTGCGTTAATCGCCGGACGAATACCGGAGTTAAACAGGTTGGTTTCCAGGAAGATCTGACCATCGGTGATGGAGATAACGTTGGTCGGAACGAACGCCGATACGTCACCACCTTGTGTTTCGATGATCGGCAGTGCGGTCAAGGAACCGGTTTTGCCTTTCACTTCACCGTTGGTGAACTTCTCAACGTAGTCAGCGTTAACACGCGCAGCGCGCTCCAGCAGACGTGAGTGGAGATAGAAAACGTCACCCGGGTAAGCTTCACGGCCCGGCGGACGACGCAGCAGCAGCGATACCTGACGGTACGCAACGGCCTGCTTGGAAAGATCGTCATACACGATCAGCGCGTCTTCACCACGGTCACGGAAGTACTCGCCCATGGTGCAGCCAGAGTAAGCGGCCAGGAACTGCATCGGTGCCGGGTCGGCAGCACCTGCAGCGACGATGATGGTGTGTTCCAGCGCGCCGTGCTCTTCGAGCTTGCGAACGACGTTAGCAATGGTCGACTGCTTCTGACCGATCGCTACGTAGACACAGGTAACGCCCTTGCCTTTCTGGTTGATGATCGCATCGATGGCAATGGCAGATTTACCAATCTGACGGTCACCGATGATCAGCTCACGCTGACCACGACCGATCGGCACCATAGCGTCGATAGATTTCAAACCAGTTTGGATCGGCTCATCAACGGACTGACGGGTGATAACGCCGGGCGCTACTTTTTCTACCGCGTCGGTCATTTTAGCGTTGATATCGCCCTTGCCATCGATGGGATTACCCAGCGCATCGACAACACGACCAATCAGCTCAGGGCCTACCGGAACTTCAAGAATGCGACCGGTACACTGAGCGGTCATGCCTTCTTCAAGCTGCAGGTAGTCACCCAGGACAACGGCACCGACGGAGTCACGCTCCAGGTTCAGTACCATGCCAAAGATGCTGTTGGGGAATTCGATCATTTCACCAAACATCGCGTCTTCGAGGCCGTGAATTTTCACGATACCGTCGGAAACGCTGACGATGGTGCCCTGATTACGGGCTTCGGATGCGACGTCAAGCTTCTCAATTCGCTGCTTGATGATGTCGCTGATCTCGGAAGGATTCAGTTGCTGCATGCCATGTCCCTCAGACTCAAGCGGTCAGCGCTTCGGAAAGTCGGTTCAATCGACCACGCACCGAACCGTCAATGACGGTATCGCCGGCACGCAGGATGACACCGCCAATCAGCGCCTTGTCCACCTGAGTAGTAATGGAGATTTCGCGATTCAGACGTTTCTTGAGCGCGGTTGCTAGCTTGGTCTGCTGTTGGTTGTCCAGCGCATAGGCGGACGTCACCAGCACTTCAACACGCTGCTCATGTTCGGCACGCAGGTGCTCGAACTGTTCAGCAATGAAGGGCAGGGCCAACAAGCGACCTTGGTCAGCCAGGGTATCCAAAAAGCGCGACACGTCGGCATTCTGCTCCGGTAACATATCGGAAAGCAGGGCTACCTTTTTGTCGTTCTCAAGCTTTGGACTACCCAGCAAGCGACGAACGTCGCTATTGGCCACCGCAGTGCTTAAAAAACCAAGCGCCTGGGACCAGCTATCAAGCGCCTCATGATCACGCGCGTATTCAAACGCCGCCTTAGCGTAAGGACGAGCGACGGTAAGTAATTCCGCCATGGGTCACCTCCTTACAGTTCAGCAGCAAGCTCATCAAGTAACTTGCGATGTGCTTTCTCGTCGACCGAAGCTTCTAATACACGCTCGGCACCAAGGATGGCGAGGTGAGAAACCTGGGCACGAAGCTCGTCTTTTGCACGATTTACTTCTTGCTCAATTTCGGAACGAGCGCTTGCCATCAGGCGTTCGCCTTCAGCGCGAGCCTGTTCGCGTGCTTCTTCGATCATCTGAGCAGAGCGCTTGTTGGCTTGCTCGAGAATTTGAGAAGCCTGCTCCTTGCTTTCACGCAACGTTTGCTCAGCGCGTTCTTGAGCTAACTCAAGGTCGCGAGTCGCACGGCTGGCTGCGTCCAAGCCATCAGCAATCTTTTTCTGACGCTCATGAAGCGCGTTGCTGATCGGAGGCCACACATACTTTATGCAAAACCAGACAAAGATCGCGAAGGCGATCGTCTGCCCGATAAGCGTCATGTTGATATTCACAGGGATGTACCTCTGACAAATTCGTGGCGACCGGAGTGAAACAAAACCGAGCGGAGAGCCGCTCGGTTAAGCTGCATTAACCGGCAACAACGAAGATCAGGTACATCGCGATACCAACACCGATCATCGGAACGGCGTCAAGCAGACCGGCCATGATGAAGGTTTTGGTTTGCAGCTGGTCGCCCAGTTCCGGCTGACGCGCGGTAGATTCAAGCAGTTTGCCGCCCAGAAGAGCGAAGCCAATGCCGGTAGCCAGTGCGCCCAGACCGATGATGATGGCAGCTGAGAGATAAACCATTTCCATGATGTTGCTCCTGAGTTTAAGTTTTGGTTAAGGGTTGAGGGTTAATGAAAACGTCGTTGCTTGGTTTAGTGATGTTCGTGCGCCGCGCTGAGGTATACAACCGACAGCGTGGTGAAAATAAAGGCCTGCAGCGTTACCACAAGGATGTGGAAGATGGCCCATGGCACGTCCAACAGCCAGATTGCCCAGAACGGCAGTAGAGCAATCAGAATAAAGATAACTTCACCGGCAAACATGTTACCGAACAGACGCAGGCCAAGGCCTAACGGCTTCACCAGCAGGCCAATCACTTCAAGTACCAGGTTGAAAGGGATCAGCGCCCAGTGATTGAACGGCGTAAGCGACAGCTCTTTGGCAAAACCACCGGCACCTTTGACTTTAATGCTGTAGTAAATAATCAGGCAGAACACGCCCAGCGCCATACCCAGCGTGGCGTTCGGGTCCGTGGTCGGTACAATTTTCATGTACTCAACGCCTAACCGTTTAAAGAGCTCAGGGCCATAGTCGACCGGAATAATTTTCAGCGTGTTCATGAGCAAAATCCACACGAACAGCGTCAGTGCCAGCGGGGCAATGACCGGGTTACGGCCATGGAACGTCGCGCGGGTGAGGTTCTCGATGAACTCAACCACCATTTCAACAGCGTTTTGCAGTCCGCTAGGAACGCCCGTTGTTGCTGCTTTACCGGCTTTACGGAAAATCCAGATAAACAGGAGGCCCATGGCGATCGACCAGCCCATGGTGTCCAGATGAATGGCCCAAAAGCCCATTTCACGAGCTTCTTCGGCGGAGTGCGCCAGCGACCAGCCATTCTCTGGATGTTTACCAAAGGTCAGGTTCTGCAAGTGGTGCTGGATATAGTAAGTCGACGAGACTTCGTTTCCTGCGGCCATAGACATGTCACCTCAATCAGTTGTGCGATTTCCCAGGCATTAACCAAGGTGCAAGCCAATGCGTTAGAACAATCGCAACATAAGCACTAAAAAAGAAAGCGGGGTTTGAGGGAGGCACTACCACGAACACCAAAGCAAACAGTGCCACCGTCAAACCAAACTTACCTGCCTCGGCGCGAAACAGAACCATAGCGCCTGGAGAACGACGCGTTTTACCAAAAATTCCCATGCGCTGTATAAAGAAAGCGTGTGGCAGCAACGCTACCAGTGCTCCCGTTATGACCGATAGCACCCCTGGCATCTGGGCTACCGGATAAGCCAGCAGCACTCCAAGCAGCATCACCACGAGCTGGGCGCCGGTTAGCCGAGCGAAGTAGGCTCGCTGCCGCTGGGTTTCAATTCGCTGCATAAGCTTTCAACATATCGCTAGTAAGCAAATGATTCCCCAGCGCGTTAGATGGGTTGCTGCCGATGTGCCTTTCAAGCGCATCGATAAGCAACCTGCACAAATCTTGCGCGATTATAGGGAAGCGCTATCACACCTTCAACCGAAGTTGCACGGAATTCGCGCGTTTCAGCGCCGACTTGCGACCAAAGGGCTAAAAACAGGCCATATCTTTCATTAGCGTGCTATTTAATGTGCGCCAGAATTCCATCCAGCTCTTCAAGGCTTGTATAACGAATAGTGACTCGGCCTTTGCCTTTTTGACCATGATCAATCGAAACAGGCGCACCGAGAATTTCGCCCAGGTGGGTTTCTAAGCGGGCCACATCCGGTGTCTTGGCCGCTTGCTTGGCGGTCGGCGCAGGTGCCTGATTGGTTTGCACCTTTTTCACCAGCGCTTCGGTATCGCGCACGGTAAGGTCTTTATTGACCACTTCGTGGGCGACTTGGCGCTGCTGTGCACTGGTTAACGAGAGCAGTGCGCGAGCGTGACCCATATCTAAATCGCCCCGCTCTAGCAGGGTTTGCACCTCTGGGTCGAGGGCCAGCAGACGAAGTAAGTTGGCAACCTGGGTACGAGACTTACCCACTGCATCAGCAATCTGTTGCTGAGTGAGCTCAAATTCATCGCCCAAACGCTTCAGCGCAATCGCTTCTTCAATCGCGTTGAGGTTTTCCCGCTGGATGTTTTCAATCAGCGCTAAGGCCAGCGCGACTTCATCACTCACATGGCGTATGACCGCCGGAATAACGTCCAGCTCGGCCAGTTGCGCGGCGCGCCAGCGGCGCTCACCGGCAATAATTTCATAGCGGTCTTTACCTACCGGACGCACCACGATGGGCTGCATCACGCCTTGGGCACGGATCGAGTCGGCAAGCTCTTCCAGGGCTTCAGGCTGGATGTCTCGGCGCGGCTGATACTTCCCGCGCATCAGTTGCCCAAGTGGCAGACGCTCCAGGCGTTCAGCCATTGCGTCATCCACCGCCACGTCTGGCATCGGGGCGTCGGCGCTCTCAAGCGTTGCGCCACCGGTCAGGTCTAAACTGTCACGACGACGGGCGCCCGCACCAATCAGGGCATCCAGGCCACGTCCTAGCGCGCGTTTACGCGTCATTCGCTTTCCCTCGTACTTTTAACGTTATGTACTTTGAACGCTACAGCGGCAACCGTTACAGCGACAGACGCCGAATCATCTCTTTGGCCAACACGCGATAGGCTTGGCTCCCCCGCGAAAAACGCGCGTATTGGGTGACCGGTACGCCGTGGCTTGGCGCTTCAGCGACTTTCACGTTGCGCGGAATCGTCGTTTTCAAAAGCGCATCGCCGAAAAAGTCGCGTAGCTGCTTATCTACTTCTCGGGTGAGACTGGTGCGCTTATCGTACATGGTGCGCAAAATGCCGGAGACGGCCAGCTCAGGATTCACGCTTTGCTTGATCTGCTCCACCGTATCCAGCAGCGCCGAGAGCCCCTCTAGGGCGTAAAACTCACACTGTAGCGGAATCAGTACGCCATGGGCGGCGGTGAGCGCATTCACCGTCAGCATATTCAGCGACGGTGGGCAGTCGATCAACACCACGTCGTAATCGTCCGCGACGCTGGCAAGTGCAAGCGATAGGCGACTTTGACGTTGGTCGCTATCCAGTAATTCCACTTCCGCGGCGGTCAGGTCGCCGTTACCGGGTAGAACATCGTAATGAACCGGCAGCCCGCGAACGATAACCTCTCCTGCTTTGGCTTCGCCAAGCAACACGTCCAGCACGCTTTTCTCAAGATCGTACTTGTCGATCCCGCTGCCCATGCTGGCATGGCCCTGTGGATCCAAGTCCACCAGGAGTACGCGGCGGTCAAGAGCAGCCAGGCTGGCGGCCAGGTTAACGGCTGAAGTGGTCTTGCCCACGCCGCCTTTTTGGTTGGTCAGGGCAATGATCTGGCTCACTACTCAACTCCTTTTGGGGTCAGGATCAACAGCTGCCGCTCGGCCGTTTCAAAGGGTACATTCAACAGGTGGCGCTCGCTGAGTTCAATGCCTTCCGGCAGGTTACGCAGCTCGTCATCAGCACCGGGGCCTTTCATTGCTAGCCACTGGCCATTTGCAGATGGCAGGGGGCGCGTTAGCGTCACGAAATCCACCAAACTGGCAAACGCACGTGAGATCACCTGATCAAAGTGCTGGCCGGTGAACTGCTCTACCCGTGCCTGAGTAGGCGTCACGTTCGTCAGCGCCAACTCCATCACCGCTTGGCGCTGGAAGCGGACTTTCTTGCCATTGCTATCCAGCAGCGTCACCTGAAGTTCGGGCTTCATAATCGCGAGTACCAAGCCGGGTAACCCAGGCCCTGCCCCCACATCCAGCAGCGTTGGGCCGTGAACGTAGGGAGCAACGGCGGCGCTATCCAGTACGTGACGCGAGACCATTTCTTCAACATCACGCACTGCGGTGAGGTTATAAGCCCGGTTCCACTTGTGCAACAGCGCCAGTAAACCAAGCAGCTGCTCTCTCTGTTCAGCGCTGATGATGACTCCCAGCGCCGATAGGCCTTGATCAAGTCGTGGTGCAACGCCATTGGGTAAGCTGTTGACCAGCGGCTGGAGTCGACTCATCCGTTGGCCACCTCGGCGTTGGTAATTAGGCGGCGTTTTTTCAGATGCACGAGCAGAATCGATATGGCTGCGGGCGTTACCCCAGAAATCCTGGCTGCATGTGCAAGGGTTTCTGGACGGGTGTCGCTGAGTTTTTGGCGAATCTCGTTGGAGAGACCTTCCACCCGGTGATAATCAAGTTCCGCAGGCAGCGGCGTAGCTTCATGACGCTTAAGCTTATCGATCTCATCCTGCTGACGATCAATATAGCCCTGATATTTGGCTTGAATTTGCACCTGTTCGGCCACGGCTTCGTCGTGTACGTCACCGCTTTCCATACCGGGGAGCGAGGTAATATCGGCATACGTCAGCTCAGGGCGTTTCAGCAAATCACTTAAGCAGTACTCTCGGGGTAGCGGCCTGCCGGTTTTTTCAGCGATTTTTTCCGCCGCCGGGCTATTGGGTTGCACCCAAGTGGTGGCCAAGCGTGCAGTTTCCCGCTCGATGGCTTCGCGCTTTTGACTAAATGCGGCCCAGCGCGTGTCGTCGACTAAGCCTAGCTTGCGGCCTTTTTCGGTCAGGCGCAGATCGGCATTGTCTTCACGCAGCAGCAGTCGATATTCCGCCCGCGAAGTAAACATGCGGTAGGGCTCTTTGGTGCCCATGGTGATTAAGTCGTCTACCAAAACGCCGAGGTAGGCTTCATCACGGCGGGGGTACCAAGCGTCGAGCTGTTTAGCGCGGCGAGCGGCGTTTAAGCCCGCCAGTAGCCCCTGGGCACCTGCTTCTTCATAACCAGTTGTGCCGTTGATTTGCCCGGCAAAAAACAGGTTGTGGATAAATTTGGTTTCCAGCGAGTGTTTCAAATCCCGCGGATCAAAGAAATCGTACTCAATGGCATAGCCAGGACGCGTGATGTGTGCGTTTTCTAACCCTTTGATCGAGCGCACCACCTGCAGCTGCACATCAAACGGCAGCGAGGTCGAGATGCCGTTGGGATAGAGCTCGTGGGTATCCAGGCCTTCAGGCTCGATGAACACCTGATGGCTCGATTTGTCGGCAAAGCGGTGCACTTTATCTTCAATCGAGGGGCAGTAGCGCGGGCCGATCCCTTCAATCACGCCAGAGTACATTGGCGAGCGATCCAAGTTACCCAGAATAATCTCGTGCGTGCGCTCGTTGGTGTGGGCGATATGGCAGCTCACCTGCTGGGGATGCATCTCCCGGGAGCCGAGGTAAGACATCACCGGCGTTGGGGTATCGCCCGGCTGCTCTTCCAACTGCGAAAAATCGACGGTTTTGGCATCGATACGCGGCGGCGTGCCAGTTTTGAGCCGGTCAACATGAAACGGCAACGCACGCAGTCGTTCTGCCAGCGCGTTGGAGGGCGGATCACCCGCGCGGCCTCCGCGGCTTTGATCCAACCCGATGTGGATAACGCCACCCAGGAAAGTACCGGTTGAGAGCACGACCGATTCCGCGTGAAAACGAATGCCGGTTTCAGTTACGACGCCGCGCACAGTGTCGTTATCCACAATGAGATCACCTGCCGCCTGCTGAAAAATCGTCAGGTTGGGCTGGTTTTCCAGCATGCCGCGAATGGCGGCTTTGTAGCGGATACGGTCGGCTTGGGCACGGGTTGCACGTACCGCTGGCCCTTTGCGTGCGTTGAGCACGCGAAACTGGATGCCGCCTAAATCCGTGGCTAGCCCCATTGCACCGCCGAGCGCATCAATTTCTTTCACCAAATGGCTTTTGCCGATGCCGCCAATGGCGGGATTGCACGACATTTGGCCAAGCGTCTCGATGTTGTGAGTTAGCAATAGGGTTTGACAGCCCATACGAGCAGAGGCCAGTGCGGCTTCAGTTCCCGCATGGCCACCGCCGATGACAATCACGTCAAAGCGGTCGGGGTAGTTCAAGAGACACCTCGTCTTGCGCCTGTTGGCACGGATGATGTGGTCAGCATATCGGTGCTGTTGGAATAAGCCCGCCAGTATAAACCTCCTGTGGGTAACCGTCAGGTTTTTCCACACCCCAACCAAAGGGTTCAGTCTTTATTAATAACAAAATAAAAATAAATAAGAGAAGTTCTGTTGATGTAGTAACTACTGGTGTGGACAAAATCTGTTGATAAGTCTACTAACGCTAGCTTTATCAGTATTTTACATTGTTGACCTTTAGGTGATTAAGCAGCGGAGTGCCTGCGTAGAAGCGGTGTTGGAGCTGTGGATGAAAGTGCGACTTACCCACAAGGCTGACTGACAACGGGTTATCCACCGCTGGGTACCTGGCTTGTTACCGCACCTGTGAACAACCTGCTTCACATACTCAAATCATGCTGATAAGCGCTCATGGTGGGCTTCGTGGCGAAGTAGCGAGGAGCGTGTAAAAAATAGTATCCACAGGATCGAGTAGGAGGGGGAGTCGCCTCCCCCGTCCTCTCACACCACCGGGCAAACGGATCCGTACCACGGCGGTTCCTGTCCCCCATTATCGGGCTGAGCTTCGTTCCGCTGAATCCGCTCGCCTGTGTGCTCTGAGCGCTTCGACAGTCTTTGGGCTTCCGGCCCGCCATACAGTTATCGAGAGCCCTCCGGGGAGGCTTCTGCTCGTACACATCAGAGAGTGGTCAACTATCCACTCGTGACAGGTTCAGCCCTTCAGCTCTTGGTTAGAGAGCCTAATATGGCCTCTGCTGACTCCTGTTCGCCCATCCCGACACCTCACGGTGTCG
>NZ_FODB01000045.1 GCF_900110265.1 Vreelandella aquamarina
GGCCTCCCAGGGTAAGACGCGCGACCTTCCTCCCATCTACCCGCCGCATCTACTTCCACATCTTCTGGATAGCTATTGGGCTTCGAGTTTCATGGCCCTCTCGCCCAGATGTGGCTGCCTCATATGCGGTTCCTGTTCGTCGGGCCAGGAGTTTGCCTACAGCTTCCTTCAGATTCCGCCTCACGACGAACACCCTTGCTGTTCAGCTAACGGTTCCCGCTATCAGGGTCCGTAGGGGACTTTCACCCCCAAGTCATCCGGCCAACCACCACGGCGGACCGGATAGCGCCTAATTGGCGCTGCGCGCCATGCCTGGCGCACCAACAAAAACACCCGCCTTCTTGAGGAAGGCGGGTGTTCGCACAACGCGGCGTTTAGCGAGCCTGCATATGGCGGTGCAGGCGGTGGCGACGCTCAAATTCATGAACACGCTGCCGCGCAAACTCGATGGTTTGCGCCGTCATCACGCTGCGGTTTTCATCTTTCAGCTCGCCGCCCATGTGGCGTACCACCACCATGGCCGTTTCGACCATTGCTTCAAAAGCAGCCGAGCTATCCACCGCGCCGGGCAGGGGCATTAAGAAAGTGATCCCAGGCGTTACAAACTCATCCATCTCTTCGATGGGGAAAGTGCCGGGTTTGAGCACGTTCACCATCGAGAACTGCAGCTCGCTATTGGGGCTTTCCGTTTCAAAGCGATTGAAGACGCCCATCGCGCGGCAATAGCGCAACCCACAGGCCATCATTAATTCAAGTAACTTGTCGCCATCAAAACCTTCGGGATCACGCGACAGCACGCTAATGACTACCAACTCGTCAGCATTGGCAAGCGTCTCTTTGGCGTGCTCGCCGTTCACGTCATGACGCAGAGCTTTTTCCAACGTAGGGTGCGCGCGCACAACGCCTTGGGCTGCATAAGCGTCATCGTACTCGTCATCAACGCTCTGGTAGTGATCTTCATAGCGGCTAGCGCTGTTTGCGTAGCGCTCTAATTCAGACTCGGCATGCGCCTGCTGCACGGCGTCGCGCTGGGCGGCAGCTTCATTAGCAGCAGCGGCTTCGCGAGCTTGAGCTTTTTCTTGAGCGATACGCGCTTTTTCCGCTTCAGCGGCCTGCTTCGCTTCACGGCGCTGCTCGGCTGCCAGCGCTTTGCGTTCGGCTTTCTGTTTGGCTAAAGCTTCAGCACGCTTGGCTTTTTCAGCTTTTTTAATGGCCTTCTCTTTACGGCGCTCAATAATACGCCGCTTGAAGGAACGGCCAATGCCTTCAAAGTCGACCAGTCGGTACTCATCAATTTCGTCGTCATCTAACTCGTGATCGCCCACCGTGTCGGCGCGCAACTGGCGGCGCTTGGGTGCGTCGGAAGCGTGCTTGGCAAATACCGCATCTTCAGGCTCGGCGCGAAGCACCGGCTCGGGCTCAGGAGTAATATCTGGCTCAACGGCCGCTGGCTCTTCAGGAGCTTGGTTGCTTTCCAGCTCAGCATGGGGCTCTGGTGTATGAGAGGCGTTTAGCTCAGCGGTGTTCGGCTGTTCGCTAGGTGCTTCATCAGTGGCGGAGAACGACGCAGGTGCTGTACCTGTTTGCTGAGACTGGGGGGCTTCGTCTTCCATGGCACTCATGGACGACTCCGGGGTCGCTGGCTGGGGGGTCTCTGCTTTCGGGGCCTCTTCACGAGCTGTAAAGACACTTGGCTCACGGCGTGGCGGTTCGCGCATTTCGTTTCTGGTTTCAGCAGACGCATCAGCTGTTGCTGACACATTAACAGTAGCTGCCTGGACAGCCGGCTCCGCCTTGTTAGGTTTCGCTGCTGCGGGTTTTGGCTTTCCTGAGGATTTGGTAAACGAGCGACGGAAATCATACAGCACCCTAGAAGGCCCTGGATGCTCTTGGCGCTCTAGCTTGGGTTTTTGACCCAGCCCGCTGTAGTCAGCAGCTTTAACGACCCGGGCACCGCCGTTAGGCAGTTCCCAATTGATCTCGGCCTCTCTCGCCTCGTCGTCGAACTCTTCTAGCTTGGCGGTGGGTAAATCCTTTACCGCTTGATCTAGCCGGGGTACACGACGCTGACGCTGGAGCCTACGCACACCGTCGACAACGATTAGCGAAACCAGTGCCAGTCCTAGAATGATTAACCACTCTCTTAATTCCATGTCGAGCATTCCATGGGTCATCTAACCGGTTACTAGGGCACAGTGAGCGGCACTGCGCCAGAATATGGGAACCTTCTTATAAATCGATATTTAGCACCAAGCATAGCGCGGTTGCTACGAAAAGAGCCAATTTTTGCTGATTTTCACACGTTTGAGCCGCTAAGGGAGCTTTTTAGGCGATTTTTTCGACCTTATCAACCATCAAAAGTGCCCTTTCCGCGTCATTCCATCTCTGATACGGGTGGCCAAACGCGGAGTGCCGTGTGAGGCCGCTACCCACTCAGTTCACCCTATTTAAACGTTATGCTAGTGAATGTTTTTCACTATCGCTAGTTTCTTATGAACGCATTGCGCTTTAACAACAGGTAATGATTCGCAAGCGATAAGCGGGACTTAAGCCTATACGGCCGCGACGACCCCACCGCCAACACCACGTTTTTTCAACAACTTGCTGTTATCAAAGCATTTCGTGGGCATGGCGTTACTATCCGCTTGCGCTGGCGCACCCAGGTGACAGGCACGCCTTGGCAAATAAGGAAACTCTAGGGAAGTCGCAACACGGCGCAGCCATGAGCCACACGCACTATTCGACCAACTCAGCGGCCTCATCAATACCCACGGAAACCAAACGCGAAACGCCGGGCTCTTGCATGGTGACCCCCATCAGGCGCTCGGCGGCTTCCATGGCAATCTTGTTGTGGGTGATATAGATGAACTGCACGCTTTCGGACATCTCTTTCACCAGCTTGGCATAGCGGCCAACGTTGGCGTCATCCAGCGGAGCGTCGACCTCATCCAGCATACAGAACGGGGCCGGGTTGAGCTGGAAAATGGCAAAGACCAGCGACAGCGCAGTTAGGGCTTTTTCCCCACCGGATAGCAGATGAATCGTGCTGTTCTTCTTACCCGGCGGGCGGGCCATGATGGCCACGCCGGTTTCCAACAGGTCATCACCGGTCAGCGTCAGCCACGCCGCCCCACCGCCAAACACACGGGGAAAGAGCGTTTGCAGACCGTTATTGACCTGATCGAACGTCTCCCGGAAACGGACGCGGGTTTCTTGATCGATCCGCTTGATCGCCCGCTCCAGCGTTTCCAGTGCTTCGGTGAGCTCGGCATGCTGGGCTTCTAGGTAATTACGCCGCTCGGCCTGCTGATCGTACTCCTCGATGGCCGCAAGGTTGATCGCCCCCAGGCGGCGGATTTTTTCCGAGGTACTTTCCAAACGCTCTTGCCACGCAGGTTCGCTGGCATCGCTGGGCAGCGTGCTGGCGAGCGCATCGGCATCGTGGCCTAGTTCTGCTAACTGCTCATCCTGGGTCGCTGCTTTGAGCGCCAGCGCCTGCACTTCCATGCGGCGCTGCTGGAGCTGTTCGCGACTCTGTTCAAGATTGCGCTCGTGCTGCTGGCGGGCTAACTCATCGTTGCGCAGCTGCTCGGCTAGCGCCTGGGCCTGTTGGCGCGTTTCGTTGAGCCGCCGTTCCTGCTGTTCGCGCTGGTGGAGCAGCTCTTCGAGCTCCTCTGCGGCCAGCTCGTCGGGCTCGACCAGCATTTCACGGGACTCTTCCAGCTCGGCAATACGCAGTGAGAGGCGCTCTTCGGTATCGCTTGAGCGGGACTGCTGCGCACGCAGGCTGTCGCGCTCGGCTTTTAAGCGCTCACGTTCCAAGGCCAGCGCCTGCTGCCGCGCTTTGAGCGGGGCATGCTGTTGGTTGAGCTGCTCGCGCTGCTCACGCTGGCGGTGGCGCTGTTCGGCGCTGGTTTCGCGGGCTTCTGCGGCGGTTTCCAGTTGCTCCATGGCCGTGTGCCAACGAGCGCGCTGCTCTTCTAAAGTAAGTGTTAACTCCGCCTCATCTTCTTGCAGCTGGGCCAGTTCGTCGTCCAGCTCCGTGGCGCGACTGGAGAGATGCTCAAGGCGTTGGGCAAGCCGCTGCTCTTGCACTGCTAGCTGTTGGCGGGTGGCCGCGTGGTCACGCTCCTGCTCCGCCTGCTGCTCACGGGTCAGTTCTAACGTTTCAATCGTCTCGTTGGCGGCTTCGCACTGTTCATCCAAGAGCGCCAGCGCCTCTTCCGCCCGCTCACGCTCTGCGGCCAGCTCCTCAAAGCGACGACGAGTGACCAGTAGCGCATCGACGCCTTCGCCATTGGATTGCTGATGCAGCCAACCGCGACCGCGCCATACTCCGTCTTGGCTGACCACACTCTCACCAGGGGCAAGCCTAGCCAGCAGCGCTTCGGCCGCCTCGGCGGTATCAACATAGTGAATACTTGCTAACCACTCCGTTAGCGCGCCTGCGCCTTTCACCAAATCGCTGAGGCGATTGCCTGGGCCCGCCGTGGCTGTGGAAGGCGGCGCTTGATCAATCAAGCACCACTCCGTCGCTAGCGCTTCGGGCAGCGCGTTTAACTGATGGGTGGCTACCAGTCGGGCGTTTAACCAAGGGGCGAGTAGCCAGGAAATAACCCGCTCCCAGCCTTGGCTGACCGAAATGGCTTCACCCAAGCGGGATGCATCGGCGAGGCCATGAGCGGCCAGCGTTTCGCTTAGCTGAGGGTCGTGATCGGCCAGAGCGGCATCCATCAGCGCCTGCAGCGAGGCAAGTTCACCCTGCTGCTGGCTCAGCGCAGCGCGCTGCTCGTCGCGGGAGGTTACCGCTTGCTGGTAGGCGCTTTTGGCATCGCTGTAGCGCTGCTGCCACTGTTCTCGCTCCACTTGGAAGGCGTCGGCACGTTGGTCGGCTTCTTCCAGGCGGGCTTGGTATTCGGCGTGCTCGTTTTGTAGCGCAGTCATGTCGGCCAGCTCGCCGCGCTGCTGGCGGCGGCGTTGCCCCTCAGCCTGCAAACGGGCAATACGCTGCTCTAAATCACGCAGTTGGTCTTGGCTACGGTCGGCATCGCGGCTGGCCTCACGCCAGCGGTTTTCGGCGTCGGCCCACTGCTGTTCGGCGGCTTCCAGCGCTGGCGTTGCGTCGGCCAGGGTCTGCTCGAGCATTTCGAGCTGCTCTTCCAGCGCTTCGTGCTCGGGCAGCAGCTCCTCAAAGCGCTCGTCGATCACCGCGAGCCGCTCTTGGTCGCCCTCGCTGACCTGGCGCTGCTCGTCGAGATCCCGTCGGGCGGTGGCAATGTCGTTAGCCAGCTGTGCTTCGCGGCTGCGGCGGTGGGCTTGATCCTGCTCTAAGCGGGCAATGCGTGTGGTGGTTTCATAAAACTGCTGCTGGTGGCGGTCCAACACGTCGGCCAGCTCGTCGTGCTGTTCGCGAGCCTGCTCCAGGCGGGTTTCGCACTGACGCACGCCAAACACGTCTTTTTCGACGGCAATTTCCAGCTCGCGGACACGGCTCTCTTGGTGAGACTGTTCGGCCCGCAGGGTTCGGCCGCGCAGCAGCGCCAACTCGCCTTTCAAGCGATACTCCTGCTGTTTGAGCTCTTGGTAACGCTTGGCGGCTTCCGCTTGGCGCTTGAGGCGTTCGAGCTGTTTATCCAGCTCTTCGCGAATATCGTCCAGGCGCTCCAGGTTCTCCTGGGTGCGCCGCATGCGGTTTTCGGTTTCCCGACGGCGCTCTTTGTACTTGGAGATCCCCGCGGCTTCTTCGAGGGTGGCACGCAGGTCGTCCGGGCGCGCTTCGATCAGCCGCGAGATCATCCCCTGGCCGATAATGGCGTAGGAGCGCGGGCCTAGGCCGGTCCCCATGAACAGGTCGGCGATATCCCGGCGGCGGCACTTCTGGCCGTTGAAGAAGTAGTTGGACTGACCATCCCGGGTCACCAAGCGTTTGACGGCAATTTCTGAGTACTGGGCGTATAAACCGCCCATACCGCCATCGCGGTTATCGAACTTCAGCTCGATAGAAGCCTGCCCTACCGGCTTACGCCCGGTAGAGCCGTTGAAAATAACGTCGGCCATGGATTCGCCGCGCAGGGTTTTGGCGGAGGACTCCCCCATCACCCAGCGCACGGCGTCGATAATATTGGATTTACCGCAGCCGTTGGGCCCAACGATGGCCGTCATGTTGCCATCGAAGGGCACGGTGACCGGATCGACAAAGGACTTGAACCCAACGAGACGTATAGAGGTTAAGCGCATTGCGACCCTTAGCAGCGGTAGCTTACGTGGTGGTTATTCAAAAACACGGTTGATAACGACATTGGCGGTAGCGTCTTCGCGAATGGGGCCGACGCTAACGCTCTCCAAATCGCCAAACAGATCCCCAGGCTGCGGCGTGGCCTGCCCAGATTCCGAGACACGCACCACCAGGCGCGCTTCACGCACCTGGGAGATTTGCGCTTGCGGCGACATGGCAGCGGCGTCGTCCAGCACCACGGTCATCGGCAGCTCAGAGACCCGAGCGCGGGTCACCGCCAGCGGCGGCAGCTCGCCGTCGATGTCCCGTGCGGTAATGAACACCGTCGCATCGTCGCTGACACGGTCTGCCAGCGCCTCATCCAGCGAGACGCTCACCCGCACGCCTTGGCCCTGAGCGGCGGCAGATGGCTCCGGTGCGACACCCATGCGCTCTTGGGCCACACGGATACCATCACGCAGGGAAGCAGCCGTCTCTGGGTCTGAAATATTGGCAACGGCACGGCGCCAACGGTCGACGGCCGTTTCATAATCACCGTTATCGAAGGCGTGAATGCCCAGAAGCCCCAACACGGTGGGCTGACGGGGGTCTAGTTCAAGCGTTTCATCGACCAGCGCCTGTACCTCGGGCGTTAACTCCCGCTCGGCCATGAAGAAGCGGAGCTGCGCCAACTGAGCGAGCAGCGGCGGAATGCGCCCTTCGATGGCGATCAAGCGCTCCAGCGCATCGACTGCTTTGTCAGGCTGACCGGTATCCCGGTAGAGTGGAAACAGCGAGCTCCACACGTTGGGGTTGTTAGGCTGGCGCTCGGCTTCGGCCTCCATGCGCTCCAGGAACATCATCAACGAGCCTTCCGGGTCGTTTCTGATCTCTTCTTGAATCGCGTAGAGCGTCAGGTCTCCTTCGGCACCGTTTTGCTGATACCAAAACGTACTGGCACCCACCACCGCTACCATGACCAGCGGCACCACCAGCCGTCCAGCGCTCGCAGCTTTCAGTGGCCGCTTGGCCTGAGTGGCGGTGTCTTCCAGCAGGCTGCGCTCTAGCTCTAGGCGATCTTCATTAAAACGAGCGTCGTCGATGTCGCCACGCTCGCGTGCCGCTTCCAGGGACGCCATGCGCCGCTGGAAAATCGCCACGTTCTGCTCGGCAGACGTATCGTTGGCTTCAAAGTGATCTAGCTGGTCGCGCAGAACGCGGGCACCGCGCATGGGGGCAACTAATAGCCACAGCGCGGGCAGTAACAGTAAGGCAATCGCTATCCAGAGCGGTGTCATGAAGACCTCTCGCGGTTAATCAGGGCATCCAAGCGGGCGCGTTCTTCTGCGCTCAACGCTTTCGCAGATGCATTGCGGCGGGCGCGTACCATCAGCACGACGACCAGCATGCCTAGCACCACCAACCCAATGGGTAGCCCCCACAGCAGGTAGGTGCGGTTTTCCAGGCGCGGGTTGTAGAGGATGTACTCCCCAAAGCGCTGCACCATGTGGTTGATGATTTCGATATCCGACTGACCGTCTTGAAGCAGCTGATAGACCCGCTCGCGCATATCACCAGAGATCGGCGCGTCCGAGTCATCGATCGCCTGGTTTTCGCATAGCGGGCAGCGCATGGAGGAGGTCAGATCACGGTAGCGCTGCTCCATCACCGGGTCGTCGAACTCGCGGAGTTCAATGCCTGCCGCGACAACGCTGCCTGCCAGCGTTAGCAGAACAGCAGCGAACACCCAACGCATTAACGCCATTTTTCCACCTCCGGCAGGATGCGCTCGCGAACGTCTTCAGGCGATACGTAGCCTTTATGGTGGTAACGAATGACCCCGTCGGCATCTACCAAAAACGTTTCCGGTGCGCCGTAGACGCCAAGATCAAAGCCCAGGCTGCCTTCAGGGTCGAAAACATTCACTTCAAAGGGGTCGCCAAACTCGCTTAAAAACTCTAAGCCTTTCTCGCGGGTATCTCGGTAGTTGATGCCCACCATACGGATGCCGTTATCAGCGAGTTCTAACAGCTGCGGCATTTCCTGCTTGCAGGCGGGACACCATTCGCCCCATACGTTGACGAGCGTGACCTCCCCTGTCAGCAGCGATTGATCCACCTGACGGTTGGCATCCCGCAACGTGGAGGCTTCGAACGCAGGAAAATCCCGCGCCATCAGCGCTGAGTCTCGCTGTGAAGGGTCGCGCCCCAGCCCTTGATAGAGAAACAGCGCGATGCCCACAAAACCGATGGGTAAAAGAAGCAACAGCAGGCGGCGTGTCATACCGTGGCCTCCTGTGACGGAGATTGATCAATACGTGAGGATGCAGGTTGGCGCGCGGCTGCGCGGCGGTAGCGCTTATCCGCTACGGCCAAGATGCCGCCGAAGGCCATGAGCAGGCCGCCTAACCACAGCCAGCGCACAAACGGCTTGTACTGGACGCGCATGGCATAGCTGCCGTCGCCCAGGTCTTCACCCATGGCCACATAGAGGTCGCGGAACAAACCAGGGCGCAGCGCAACTTGGGTCATGGGCATGCCGGTGGCGAGGTAAAGGCGCTTCTCGGGGCGCATCACGAAGCTGCGTCCCTCGTCCCCGCGCTGTACCTGAATGATCGAAGTATCGGCCAGGAAGTTGGGGCCACGTCGGTTGGTGAGTTCCGTCATGGTGAACTGATAGCCCGCCACTTCCACGGTGGTGCCCGGCGACATGCGCACGTTGCGTTCGATGTTGTAGTTCGAAACGACGGCAACGCCCACGATGGTCACCGCAATGCCCACGTGGCCCAGCACCATTCCCCAATAAGAGAGCGAGAGCTTGCGCAGCCCGGCGACAAACGAGCTGGCGTGACGGGTCTTGTCGAACAGGTCGCGCACCATCGGCAAGACGATCCACAGCGCAGAAATAATGCCCAGCGACACCCACAGGTTCCATTCGCCGCCGTAGACCAACGGCATGGCCACACCCAGCACGATGGCAGCTGCCGCCGCGAGACCTAGCTTGCGCCACAGCTCACGACCGCTCATGCTTTTCCAGCGCGCCACCGGCCCCAAGCCCATGAAGACACACATCACCACGGTGAGCGGTACGAACAGCGCATTGAAGTAAGGCGGGCCTACGCTGATTTTACCCAACCCCAGAGAATCCAGAATCAGCGGGTACACCGTGCCCAAGAGCACCGTGACGGTCATGATGACCAAAATGATGTTGTTGATCAGCAGCAGCGAATCCCGCGAGAGCCAGTTAAAACCGACCTTATGGCTCACCCGCGGCGCACGCAGGGCAAACACTAGCAGCGATAGCGTGACGGTAATCGCCAGCAGCATCAAAATGAAGAAGCCACGGGAGGGGTCATTGGCAAAGGCATGGACCGAGGTCAGTACGCCCGAGCGCACCAAGAAGGTGCCCATCAGCGACAGCGAGAACGTCGAGATCGCCAGCAGCACCGTCCAGCTCTTGAACGAGCCACGTTTTTCGGTCACCGCCAGCGAGTGAACCAGTGCCGTGCCCGTTAGCCAGGGCAATAGCGAAGCGTTCTCCACCGGGTCCCAGAACCACCAGCCGCCCCAGCCAAGCTCGTAGTAGGCCCACCAGCTGCCGAGTGCGATCCCGACGGTGAGAAACGCCCAGGCCACGTTGGTCCAGGGGCGCGCCCAGCGGGTCCAAGCGGCGTCTAAGCGCCCGCCCAGCAGGGCGGCAATCGCGAAAGCAAACACCACCGAAAAGCCCACATAACCCATGTAGAGCATCGGCGGGTGAACCACTAGGCCAAAATCCTGCAACAGCGGATTCAGGTCCGCGCCATCCTGCGGCATGTTGGGCAGCAGGCGTTCAAAGGGGTTGGAGGTCATGAGAATGAAGAGCAAGAAGCCCACACACACCATGCCCATGATGCCCTGCACCCTGGCCACCATGTCGCGGGGCAAGTCGCCCGAGAAGACCGATGCCGCGAATCCCCAACCCGCCAGCATCAAGCTCCATAGCAGCACCGAGCCTTCATGGTTACCCCACACGGCGCTGAATTTGTAGTACCAGGGCAGCAGAGAGTTGGAGTTGTTAGCGACATTAGCCACGCTGAAATCGTCCAGCATGTAGCTGGCGGTCAAGCAGAGGTAGGCAATGGTCACAAACAGGAATTGGCCGATGGCCATGGGACGACCATAGGCCATCCACAGCGGGCGACGCGTGGCAGCCCCGGCAAGCGGCATCACCGCCTGAACCACCGCCATGAGTAGCGCGATAACCAGGGCAAAGTGGCCGATTTCAGGAATGATCTTAATCAACATGGGTGCTCCGAATTAGCATCAGGCTTTATCGCACAGCGTGCGTGCAGTCGTTAATAGTCGCTTCCTTCTGGGGAGCCTTCCTGCTCTAGGCGCTTGCCCACTTCGGCAGCTTTCGCTTGAAAGTCGGCCGGGGAGTAGCCTGCTTCTTCCAGTGCCTGCGCCACTTCGGGCGGCATGTAGTTTTCATCGTGGCGCGCCAGTACTTTATCGGCGTAGAGGCGGCCATCGGCCTGAAGCTCGCCAACCACCACCACGCCCTGCCCTTCACGGAACAGGTCCGGCAGAATACCGCTGTAGTAGACCTCTAGATCATCCACGTAGTCAGTTACCACGAACTCCACATCCAGGCTTTCCGGGTCGCGGGACACAGAGCCCTCTTTGACCATGCCCCCCGCGCGAATTTGGCGCTCCATAGGGGCATCGCCTTGGGCAATTTGTACCGGGCTGAAAAACAGATTGATATTGGCGCGCAGCGCATACAGGGTGAGCCCCACCGCAATGGCGGTGAGCGACAATAGCCCTAAGATAACAAACAGCTTCTGTTTACGTTTAGGCGTCATGGTGAACGTCCTTCTGAGCAGAGTTAACTGGCTCTTGCAGGGGCTGCGCGTGCGATGGCTGAGCGTTGCGCTGGGCATTTTCACGACGCGCCCGGCGCTTTACCACGTTGAGTAGCTGGCGGCGCTCCTGACGTGCGTGCCACACAATCACTAGCATCAACAGCGCAGTGACTCCCCAGGCAGCCCACACGTAGACCGCGTGACCGCCCATGGCAAAAAATTCGTTTAGCGAGGAAAAGGCCATTAGTTCGTCTCCTCGGCAAGCTCGCGCACCCAGCGCTTATTGGCTTCTCGACGCAGAATCTCGCTGCGCGTGCGCATCAGCGTGAGCGCAATAAAAAAGCTGTAAAAGCCCAATACCATGATCAGCAGCGGTGCCCACATGTCCATGGTCATGGCAGCGCGGCCTGTAATCGTGAAAGTGGCGGGCTGGTGAAGGGTGTACCACCAATCCACTGAGTACTTAATAATCGGAATATTGATCACGCCAACCATCGCTAGCACCGACGCGGCACGGGAACCGCTATCGCGGCTGCTAAACGCACCGCGCAAGGCAATTACGCCCAGGTAGAGAAACAGCAGAATCAGCATGGAGGTAAGCCGTGCATCCCACATCCACCAGGTTCCCCAGGTGGGCACGCCCCATACTGCGCCCGAAAAAAGCGCTACGAAGGTCATCGCGGCACCCAGCGGGGCCATCACGGTGGCGACCATATCCGCCACTTTGATCTTCCAGACCATGAATACCAGCCCGGAGACCGCCATGGAGACAAAGATGGATTGGGCTAGGAATGCGGCGGGTACGTGGACATAAATGATGCGAAAACTATTGCCCTGTTGATAGTCCGCAGGCGCAAAGGCCAACCCCCAGACGGTGCCTACCAACAGCAGCAGCGTCGCCGCCACCCAAAAAAGTGGCTGCAGCTTGGCGCTAATGGCATAGAACCACTTGGGTGATCTTAGTTTGTTGATAAAGGCCCACATGGTGTTCCCGTCCTCTAACCGTTAATGCTGATGCGCAGCGATGCCGCAATGGCCCAGGGAGCCAACATCAGCGCCAGCGCTAACAGTGCGCCTAAAATCGCCAGATGCGCGGCAATACCCTCGCCAAAAATAGCGGCTTGTACGGCACCTGCGCCGAAAATTAGTACTGGTATATAGAGCGGCAGCACTAGCAGCGAGAGCAGCACACCGCCACGGGCCAGCCCTACTGTTAGCGCCGCTCCGATCGCCCCAATTAAGCTCAAGCTGGCCGTACCGAGTGCCAACGACAGCGCTAGCACGGCGTAGCTTCCCGCTGGAAGCGACAGCATGATGCCCAGCAGCGGTGCCATCAGTGCCAGCGGCAGCCCCGTCAGCAACCAATGTACCGCCACTTTTGCCAACCCCAGCGCCGCCAGCGGCTGGGGTGCCAGTAATAGTTGTTCCAGGCTGCCATCGTCGTAGTCGCTGCGAAACAGGCTATCCAGCGAAAGCAGTGCCGCGAGCAGTGCGGCCACCCATAAAAGCCCTGGCGCAATGCTTGCCAACAGCTCTGGATCCGGTGAAATACCAATGGGAAACAGGGTAATCACCAGCGCAAAGAACACCAGCGGATTGAGCACTTCGCCACGACGGCGCAACATCAAGGTGAGGTCGCGTTTGAGGGTTGCCTTTATGGCCACCATCAAACCGCCCTGGGGTGCATGCATAGCCACCTCTGGGGTGCTCAGTTGAGCGTATGAACGTTGCAACGCTGTCTCCTTCTTACCCCAGCTGAATGCGCCTAAGCACAGGTGACTCGGTCAACGCGTGGTGAGTAGTGACCAGAACGCAGCCGCCAGACTGCGCATGCGCCACCAGCTGCGCCTCTAGCGCCGCCACCCCTTGGCGATCGATTGCGGTGAAAGGCTCGTCGAGCACCCACAGCGCCCGCTGGGTCAGGGTCAGGCGTGCCAGCGCCACGCGCCGCTGCTGCCCGGCTGAAAGCTGGCCGGCGGGGACATCTTCAAACCCCGCCAACCCAACGGCAGCCAACGCTGCCTCACGTGCAGGTTCGCTGCCCTTTTCCCCGCTAAGCGCCTGATACCAAGCTAGATTCTCCAGCGGTGACAGGCCTGCTTTCACGCCTGGGGCATGACCTAGATAGAGTAAATTGGCGAGAAAATGTTCACGGGCTTGGCGCATGGGTTCGCCATTCCAGTAAAGCTCGCCACGGTAATCGGTTAATTGGCCAGAGAGTATTTTCAGCAGCGTTGTCTTGCCGCTGCCGTTGGGGCCTTCAATGCGCACGATCTCACCGCTTTGGATATCGAGATCGAGCCCTTCAAACAGCCAACGGTCGTCGCGTTCACAGGCCAATTGTCGGGCTTGCAGGCACAGGCTCAAAAGACACTCCAGGCACGTTGATTTTGGGTCGAACTCTACACGGAAAGGCCCTTTCTCGCCAGTCACGCTCTGCGGTCTTGGGTCGCAGCGTGACCTGTCTCAATTTCCGCGTAAGAAACCCAGGTGTGAGACAGCACTAGAACTGTATGCAAAAACAGGCTTATACTGTAACAACTGTATAAATAGACACCACAGAATAAAACTACAGCTATCGACTCAATCAAACGCCTTGGCAACGGGCGCTGCATGGGAGAACACACTATGACGATTTGCCTATCCCCTCAGGTAACGTCTCACGTACCTTCTTACGTACCCTCTCAGACGCTGTCTCAACCGGTAGCGCCATCGACGCCTACCCCACTAGCGTCTCGCAGCGCCTCATCACATGCGCGCCAAGCGTGCACAGCCCCTCGCGTCACACGTCGCAACACCTACGCCCTGCGTATTCGCGGCGATCGCATGCGCGACTGCAATCTTTTCGATGGTGACGTTATTATCATTCATCGCCACCAGCACGACGCTCATCAAGAAACCGCCGTAGCAACGATTAACCAGCGGGAAGTGGCGCTGAAGCAGCTCTCTATCAGCCGTTTAGGCATTCATTTATGGCCCGAAGATGCAGCGATGCCCGAAGTCTTCCTGCATAATTGTGATATCCAGGTGCTGGGCATGGTGATGGGTGTGGCCCACCACGCAACGGAAACCCGGCACCATTAACGTTATCCACCCTGCTGAGAGTACTATTTGCGCTATCGAGTCCCTGATTTAGCCCCTGAGACATGGCACACCGCCGAGATTGACGTTGAAAAGAGTCAGTTCTTGGCCTGGGTGTGCCACGCTCCTACCACCGACGCCTTCGACGCGCTGCTTCAAGCGGCCAAAGCTGCCCACCCGAATGCCAGCCATCACTGCACTGCGTTTATCGCCGGACCTCCTGGAGAGCAAACGCATATTGGCTTTTCCGACGACGGCGAGCCCGGCGGAACCGCAGGCCGTCCGATGTTCCAGGCGTTGCAGGGCAGCCAGATTGGCGAAATTGGTTGCGTGGTGATTCGCTACTTTGGCGGCACCAAGTTAGGTACCGGAGGTTTGGCACGCGCTTATGCGCAGGCGGTCAATGCCGGGCTGGAAACGCTGCCCACCCGGGAAGTCGTCGAGCGGGATAGCTATTTATTAAAGGTCAGCTTCGCCCACGAAGCGCAAGCCCGCGCTTGGTGCGACGAGCAGGCACTGCCCGTGCAACAGGCGGAGTACGATGGCAACGGCGTGAGCTTAACCATTGGCTGGCCACGCGATGTCGAGCTGGATATCAGCGGACTGGAAAACCGCCTTAAAACATCCATTGAGCTACAGCGAACATAAAAAAACGCGGCTTACACGAGCGCTTGCTCGGTAAGCCGCGTTCTATAGCGGCAGACGTGCTGTCTAACTAGCCGCTTATCCCAGGTACTTGATCATCACACCGGCAGCCACTGCCGAACCAATGACCCCAGCAACGTTCGGCCCCATGGCGTGCATCAGCAGGAAGTTATGCGGGTTCGCTTCCAGACCGACCTTATTCGCCACACGCGCCGCCATCGGCACAGCAGACACACCCGCCGCGCCAATCAGTGGGTTGATGGGCATTTTGCTGACCAGGTTCATCAGCTTGGCCATCAACACTCCGGCGGCGGTACCGATACCGAAAGCCACGATCCCCAGACCCAGAATCCCCAACGTCTCGAACGCCAGGAAGCTCTCCGCCATCAGCTTGGAACCCACCGACAACCCCAGAATGATCGTCACGATATTGATCAGCGCGTTTTGCGCGGTATCGGAAAGGCGCTCGACCACACCGCACTCGCGCATCAGGTTACCAAAGCAGAACATGCCTAGCAGCGGTGCCGCGTCCGGCAGAAACAGCGCCACGGCGATCAATAGCATCAGCGGGAAAACCACTTTTTCGAGCTTAGAGACCGGACGCAGTTGTGTCATAGTGATCTTGCGCTCTTTTTCGGTGGTCAGCAGACGCATAATTGGCGGCTGGATCAGCGGCACCAGCGCCATATAGGCATAGGCGGCCACGGCAATCGCCCCCAGCAGCTCCGGCGCAAGTACGCTGGACACATAGATAGAGGTCGGGCCATCTGCCCCGCCGATAATACCAATCGCTGCCGCCTGATTGAGCGAGAAGTCCATAATGCCCATGGACGTGAGCAGCACGGCGCCGAACAGCGTAGCGAAAATGCCGAACTGTGCCGCCGCGCCCAGAAACAGCGTGCGCGGGTTGGCCAGCAGCGGGCCGAAATCGGTCATTGCCCCAACGCCCATAAAGATCAGCAGCGGCGCAATGCCCGAGCCAATGGCGACCTTATAGAAGTTGTAGAGCATGCCGTCGCTGTAGCCGACGCTCACTGCGATATCTTTCGCGGCGCGCAGCTGATCCGGCGCAGCCGAATCATGGGCAATCGCTTTCAGCGTCTCGCGCCAACCCTCTACCCCAGTCAGCGGATCTAGCGTCGCGCCCAACGCTGTAGCCATTTGCTGCAGCACGGCGGGCTTGGCGACTTCAATCGCTTGATCCAGCGCTGAAATCGCCAAGCCTGCCTCAGGAATATTGGCAAGAATACCGCCAAACCCGATTGGCACCAGCAGCAGGGGCTCAAACTTCTTGTAGATCGCCAGGTAGAGCAACCCAAGCCCTACCAGGATCATAACCGCTTGGCCCAGCTCCAGATTATAGAGCCCGGAGCCTTCCCATAAGGTGATTAATTTATCCATTCCCGAGTTGCCCTTAAAGCTCAATCAGTGCATCGCCAACAGCGACGCTATCGCCTTCGCTGACATTGACTTTCGATACCGTACCGGCACTGCTGGCACGCACTTCGGTTTCCATCTTCATGGCTTCCAGGATAATCACCACATCGCCTTCGGCCACTTGGTCGCCTGGGCGTACATTCACCTTGAAGATGTTACCGGCCAGCGGCGCATCGATGCTTTCACCGCTGGGCGCTGGGGCGGCAGCCTCAGACTGTGCAGCAGGCTGCTCCTGAATATCGCCAATCTCGCCACCTTCCGACACCTCGACCACGTAAGCCTTACCGTTGAGCTTCACGGTGTAGGTTTCCGGACCACCGGCAGGCGCAGGTGCTGCTGCGGGAGCCTCTGCCTTAGCTGGGGCGGCTGCCTGAGGCGCTTCGGGCGCAGGCTCAAAGGCGTCTTTATTGTCGCGGTTTTTGAGGAATTTCAGGCCAATCTGCGGGAACAGCGCATAGGTCAGCACGTCATCCACTTCCCGCTCGCCCTCGGCAAGGCGAATGCTATCGGCGCTGGCTTTCTCTTTCAGCTCGGCCGCGAGCTTGTCCATTTCTGGAGAGAGGTTATCTGCCGGGCGGCAAGTAATCGGCTCGCCGCCTTCCAGTACACGCTTTTGCAATTCGGCATTGAAAGGAGCCGGGGCAGAGCCGTATTCGCCCTTCAGCAGCGCCTGCACTTCTTTAGAGATCGACTTATAGCGCTCGCCCATCATGACGTTCATGACTGCCTGAGTGCCCACAATCTGTGAGGTGGGCGTCACCAACGGAATAAAGCCGAGGTCTTCGCGTACGCGGGGGATTTCGCTCAGCACGTCATCCAGCTTGTCGCCAGCGCCCTGCTCTTTTAGCTGGCTCTCCATATTGGTGAGCATACCGCCGGGAACTTGGGCCACCAGAATGCGCGAATCGATGCCGCGCAGCGAACCTTCAAAAGAAGCGTACTTTTTGCGCACTTCACGGAAGTAGCCCGCGATATCTTCCAGCAACTCCAGGTCTAGCCCAGTGTCGCGGTCAGTATCTTTGAGCATGGCAACCACGGATTCAGTCGGGCTGTGGCCATAGGTCATCGACATGGAGGAAATCGCCGTATCGACGTTATCAACCCCCGCTTCGACCGCTTTCAGGATGGTCGACGTGGATAAGCCGGTCGTCGCATGGCAGTGCAAATGCACTGGAATGGAGAGCTCTTTTTTCAGCCGTGAGACCAAATCGTAAGCGGTATACGGCGTGAGTAGCCCCGCCATATCCTTGATAGCCAGAGAATCTGCGCCCATTGCAGCAATGGTTTTGGCAAGATCTACCCAGCTATCCAGGGTATGTACCGGGCTCACCGTGTAGGAAATGGTGCCCTGTGCATGGCCACCGACTTGGCGAACCGCTTTGATGGCGCGTTCCAGGTTGCGCGGGTCGTTCATGGCGTCAAACACGCGGAACACATCAACGCCGTTGGTTTTAGCACGCTCGACGAACTTATCGACGACATCATCGGCATAGTGGCGGTAGCCCAGCAGGTTTTGGCCGCGCAGCAGCATTGCCTGAGGTGTGTTCGGCATCGCCTCTTTAAGGGCACGAATACGCTCCCACGGGTCCTCTCCTAAATAACGGATACACGCATCGAAAGTGGCACCGCCCCAGGTTTCCAGAGACCAGTAGCCGACTTTATCCAGCTTTTCGGCGATGGGCAGCATGTCATCCAAGCGCAGGCGCGTAGCAAACAGCGATTGGTGCGCATCGCGCAGGACAACATCAGTGATTCCCAGAGGACGTTTTGTTTCATTCATGGTCGTGGCTCACAGTTTAGCGTTATGGATTTGTAGTAAATTTAACAAAAAAATAGCCATCAGAGCGAAATAAGCACACAAAAGCGTGCGTCTTACGGACGGCGGGACGAGCGGTAACGATGCACTGCAGCACTGATCACCGCGGCAACTTCGTCATTTTGGCCGTTACTGGCGGGTGTTTTTGCACTATTTCGACCCGCTGGCGCTGCCACTGGAGCAGGCTGAAAGCGGTCGATCAACTTCGACATCAGCGTAACGCTAATGACCAAAATAGTAAGAAAAACAAAAACAAAGCCCATACCAAGGCCCATTAGAGCGAGCCCCTCTTGGAGTAACTCCGACCCCTGCATAGCGTGCTCTCCTTGTTTTATAGGGTTATTGGCACGCCAAACGCCTCTAACGGCGCTTGGCGCAATAAGGGTAATACACTAACCTGCCACATTCAGGATAGAATGCAATCGCGCCATAGTGGAAGTCATGGTTGTTAATTTACTACATAAAGGCAAGATCGGTCTTGCACCGATGGAAGGCGTTATTGATGCGCTCACCCGCGATCTACTGACTCGCCAGGCCGGTTTCGACTGGACGGTGACGGAGTTTGTCAGGGTAGTGGATACCCGCCTTCCCCCACGGGTGTTTTACAAACACTGCCCCGAACTCACCGGCCGCCCGGTAGCGACGCCTAACGGCGTACCCGTCCATCTGCAGCTACTCGGCTCCGACCCTAGGGCACTAGCCGAAAATGCCCGCCAGGCGCTAGCCCTTGGGGCCATTAGCGTGGATCTCAACTTTGGCTGCCCAGCCAAGCTGGTGAACCGCCACGACGGCGGCGCATCGCTACTGCGCCAGCCCGACCGCGTCTACCAGGCCGTCAAAGCGGTCGCAGAGGCGCTAGACGGCGCAATTCCGGTGACCGCGAAGATTCGCCTGGGATTTGCCAATCGCCGCTTGGCGGTGACCTGTGCGCAGGCGACGGAAGCAGGCGGCGCAGCGCGCTTGGTCGTACATGGCCGGACACGGGACGAGGGATATCGCCCACCCGCTCACTGGGAGTGGATTGGCAAAGTGCGCCACCACCTCTCGATCCCTGTGGTGGCCAATGGCGATATCTGGACGCTTGAGGATTACTGGAAGGCACGCACGCTCTCCGGCTGCTGCGATGTGATGCTCGGACGCAGCGCGCTGGCTGACCCCTGGCTGGCACCTCGGATTCGCTACTGGCAACAAACCGGCGAACGTTTGGCGGAAACCACTTGGGAAATGCGCGCCAGCGTACTGCAAGAGTACGCCGCGCTCCAGCGTCAACACCTTCCTGACCGCGTGGTCGTGTCGCTGGTGAAGCAGTGGCTTGCCCAGATGCGTCAAGGCAACGCTGAAGCCGACCAGCACTTTCAGCGTCTGAAGCGCCTGACCGACTTGGACGCACTTCTCGGCAGCCTTACCCCTAGCGCAAGCGCCCTCGCCGCCTACGAACCCGCCTAAGCCGGGCGAAGTGCCTGAACCAGCCGCCGTTGAACCTGCTGAGTCAAAGCGCCTATCGAGGCGCTTTTTTTCGACCCATACGCGGGTCCGACCCACCTCATTTCCTACGAGCCAAAAAAAAGCGCCCTTCCGCAAAGTTGCGGGGGCGCTTTACACGATCGCAAGACTAACGCGCGAGCCACGTTAGTCAGGCTAGAAAACAGAAAACCCGCTCTTTAATGAGAGCGGGTTTTGAAATCTGGCGCGCCCGGGAGGATTCGAACCTCCGACCACCTGATTCGTAGTCAGGTACTCTATCCAGCTGAGCTACGGGCGCTTTTCAGTCATTGCCTAATTCATCAAGCAATGAAATCAGTGTAACATCAAGCACTTAGCTTTGCAACTTGGCGCGCCCGGGAGGATTCGAACCTCCGACCACCTGATTCGTAGTCAGGTACTCTATCCAGCTGAGCTACGGGCGCGTATCAAATTACGATGCTACATCATGCAGTTGGCGGAGAGAGAGGGATTCGAACCCTCGATAGGGCTATAAACCCTATACTCCCTTAGCAGGGGAGCGCCTTCAGCCACTCGGCCACCTCTCCTCAACGGCACGGCGCGAATATTACCGATTTTGATGGCTGGTGTCCAGCCTTATTCCGATTTTTTTCGCGCCGGCCTAAAATCACCGCTTAAACGCCCTTTAATGAGCGTAACACGGACAGCCATTTATTCTGATTCGCTTTCACTATTACGTTCACGCTGAATGCGCTGATAGATCTCTTCACGGTGAACCGCGACATCTTTTGGTGCGTTCACACCAATGCGCACTTGATTACCTTTCACACCTAATACTGTGACGGTAATTTCATCACCGATCATCAGCGTTTCGCCAACGCGGCGGGTTAGGATGAGCATGGCTGATCTCCTTCTCAGACGTTTTATACAACGGGATGTGTCCGCCAGCGGCGTCACCATGCCATTATGCGGCATGGTGACGCCTGCCACCAAAGGCTTTGGCCCCTATGACACCTTACCCTCCCGTTGAAAGAAAGCTCACCACCACACGGCAGCGAGTAACTTCAGCGTAGAAGGTTTAGGCCACAATTGTTATTCAGATTCGATATCGGACTTATCGAGACCAAACGCTTTGTGTAAGGCGTTAACTGCAAGCTCCATATGTTTTTCGTCAATTACGACAGAAATTTTAATTTCTGAAGTAGAGACCATACGGATATTAACGTTTTCATCGGCCAATACGCGGAACATTTTAGAGGCAACACCCGCATGAGAGCGCATGCCAACGCCGACCAGCGACACTTTGGCAATGTTGTCATCGCCGCGCAGCTCACCGCCGCCCAGGTCAGGAATAACGGTCTCTTCTAGCAGCTTTTTGGTGGCTTTATAGTCACCTTTTGCCACGGTGAAGGTGAAGTCGGTGTAATCGCCAGCTGGTGCAACGTTCTGGACGATCATATCTACTTCAATATTCGCGTCGGCAATCGGCCCCAAAATACGTGAAGCCACACCAGGTACATCCGGCGTATTCAGCAGGGTGAGTTTGGCTTCGTTCTTGGTAAACGCGATACCGGAGATTAGCGGTTCTTCCATAGAATCCTCGTCTTGGTCTGAATCTGCAACAATCAGGGTGCCAGGGCCGTCTTCAAAGCTAGACAGTACCCGCAGCGGCACGTTGTATTTACCGGCGAATTCAACAGCGCGAATTTGCAGCACTTTGGAGCCCAAACTAGCGAGTTCGAGCATTTCTTCTACGGTGATGCTTTCAAGGCGCTGCGCTTTGGAACATACACGGGGGTCCGTGGTGTAAACACCGTCTACGTCGGTATAGATTTGGCACTCATCAGCCCCCAAGGCGGCAGCAAGCGCCACGCCGGTGGTATCAGAGCCGCCACGCCCCAGCGTGGTGATATTGCCGTCTTCGTCTACGCCTTGGAAACCAGCGACCACCACGACCTTCCCTGCATCCAGGTCAGATTTGAGATCGTCAGTTTCAATACGCTGAATACGCGCCTTGGTGTAGGCGCTGTCGGTATGAATTCCTACCTGGGCACCCGTGTGCGAGGTCGCCGACACGCCAATTTGCTGTAGCGCCATGGCCAGTAGGGAAATGGTCACCTGCTCCCCTGTTGAGAGCAACATATCCATTTCACGCGGGGCGGGATCCTCGTTCAGAGCATGGGCCATTTCGGTCAGGCGGTTGGTCTCGCCACTCATCGCGGAGACAACAACCACTACCTGATGGCCCTGGTCGCGAAAGCCTTTAACTTTTTCCGCCACGGCCTTGATACGGTCGACAGAGCCCACCGAGGTGCCGCCGAACTTCTGTACGTATAGTGCCATATGCCGTTTTTCCTTTACGTTCGGGAATGGAGGGTGAATATTATTGTTGCCAACTTTCCTAACTAGCAAAAAGGCCGGTAGCAAATAATGCCACCGGCCTCTCTATTTAGCGAAGTGTGTTTTCCAACCAAGCCGGGACACTGTTCAACGCGTCCGGCAGCGCCTCTGGCTGACTGCCGCCTGCTTGAGCCATATCAGGGCGCCCACCCCCTTTGCCACCCACTTGGGAGGCCACATGATTAACCAGCTCGCCCGCTTTAACACGGCCAGTTAAATCAGAAGTGACCCCAGCAATCAGGCTGACTTTACCAGCGGCCTTGTCAGCAGTGGCTAGCATAATCACGCCAGAGCCTAGCTTGTTTTTCAGCTGATCCAATACGCCGCGCAGATCTTTACCAGACACGCCATCCAACTCAGTTACCAGCAGCTTCACGCCGCCCACTTCCTGCACTTGGCTGAGCATATCGCTACCCGCCGCGCTCGCCAGCTTCGCTTTGAGCTGCTCAAGCTCTTTTTCCAGGCTGCGGTTGCGCTCCACCAGCGATTCGACACGCGCTTCCACTTGCTCTGGCTTGGTTTTTAAGCGTTCGCTAATCCGCTGAACACGGGCTTCTTGCTCACGGAAATACGCCAGTGCGTTTTCGCCGGTGATCGCTTCAATGCGACGCACACCCGAGGCAATACCTACTTCGCTGACCACGTGGCAGCAGCCAATGTCGCCACTGCGCTTAACGTGGGTACCGCCGCAAAGCTCGATGGAGAAGTCATCGGCACCGATGGTCAATACGCGCACGTTATCAGCGTATTTGGCTTCGAACAGTGCTGCCGCGCCTTTGGCCTTGGCATCGGCGAGGCTCATCTGCTCGATTTTGGTCGGCGCGTTGGCCAAGATTTGCTCGTTGACGATGCGCTCGACCTCAGCAAGCTGCTCTGCGGTCATCGGTTCGAAGTGACTAAAGTCAAAACGCAGACGCTCTGCGTTGACCAACGAGCCCTTCTGCTGAACGTGATCGCCCAGCACCATACGCAGTGCTTTGTGCAGCAGGTGGGTCGCGGAGTGGTTACGAATGGTCGCGCTCCGCAGGCTGGCGTCCACTTCACCGCGTACGTTGGCGCCGACACTCAGACTCCCTTCGACCATTACCCCCTGGTGAAGGTGGTGGCCACTCTGTTTCTGAGTATCGTTCACCTGAAAACGACCACCATCGACGTGCAAGTAGCCAGTATCGCCCACCTGGCCGCCGGACTCCCCATAGAACGGAGTACGATCGAGCACTACGGTGCCTTTTTGACCGGCTTCCAAGGCCGCCAGCGCGTTGCCTTCGCTGTCCACTATGGCGGTCACGGTGGCCTGGTCTTCCAGCCGCTCGTAGCCGGTAAACTGGGTTTCGCCGTCCAGTTCGATAGAGGCCGTGTAATCCGCGCCAAACTGGCTGGCGGCACGAGCGCGTTCGCGTTGAGCTTCGAGTTCACGCTGGAAACCGGCTTCATCCAGTGTCACTTCACGTTCTCGGCACACGTCAGCAGTCAAATCGAACGGGAAGCCGTAGGTGTCGTAGAGTTTGAACACGGTTTCGCCGGGCAGCACATCACCTTGCAGCTCTTCGAGCGCCGTGTTCAGCAAGCCCATACCGTGATCCAGCGTCCGCGCAAACTGCTCTTCCTCTTTCAGCAGTACGCGGGCGATCTGCTCGCTGGCCTCGCGCAGCTCGGGGTAGGCACCACCCATTTCGGCATCCAGCGCACTCACCAGCTTGTGGAAGAACGGCTCGGCCGCGCCCAGCTTGTGGCCGTGGCGAATGGCGCGACGAATAATCCGGCGCAGCACGTAGCCGCGGCCTTCATTGGAGGGCAGTACGCCGTCGGCAATCAAGAAAGCGCAGGAGCGAATGTGGTCAGCGATGACGCGTAACGAGGGCGCGGTGGTATCGCTATGTCCCGTGGCGTCTGCTGCCGCCTTGAGCAAATTCTGGAACAGATCGATTTCGTAGTTGGAGTGCACACCCTGCATCACCGCCGCCACGCGCTCTAGGCCCATACCGGTATCGATAGAGGGCTTCGGCAGCGGATTGAGGGTGCCTTGGGCATCGCGCTCGAACTGCATGAAGACGAGGTTCCAGATCTCGATGTAGCGGTCGCCATCCTCTTCAGGGCTTCCGGGCGGGCCACCCCACACTTCCGGGCCGTGATCGAAAAAGATCTCAGAACTGGGGCCGCAAGGGCCGGTGTCGCCCATTTGCCAGAAGTTGTCCTCGTCCAGCTTGGAGAAACGCTCGGGGTCGATACCGATCTCATCTTTCCAGATGCGCTCGGCTTCGTCGTCGCTGATATGTACGGTGACCCAGAGCTTCTCTTTGGGTAACCCCAGGGTTTCGGTCAAAAATGTCCAGGCAAAGCGGATGGCGTCACGCTTGAAATAGTCGCCAAAGCTGAAGTTGCCCAGCATTTCGAAGAAGGTGTGGTGGCGAGCGGTGTAGCCAACATTATCTAAGTCATTATGTTTGCCGCCGGCACGCACACAGCGCTGAGCAGAAGTGGCACGCACGTAGGGGCGAGGGTCACGACCCAAAAACACATCTTTGAAAGGCACCATGCCCGCATTAGTGAACAGCAGCGTCGGGTCGTTGCCCGGCACCAGCGAGCTAGACGGAACAGCCGTGTGGCCGTGCTCTTCAAAAAACGTTAAAAAGGCCTGTCTGATCTCTGCGCTTTTCATAGGGTATCCGTAACAAGAAAGCGTGATGCCCCAGGGCGCTGTCGCCGCCACCCGCTGGGGTCGCAAAGGAACCATTATAACGCAGTTGTCAAACGACTAAAGCCGCAGTTAGTGGCAAAACCAAAACAGACGGCCCAAACAGAGAAGAAACAAACAGGAAGAAAGCCGCTGTAAGCTAGGGCAGTAACAGCCCTGAGCGGGGTTATAGACAGCCCTGAGCGGGGCTACAAACAGGAAAGAGCATAGCGAATTTGTTCAAAATCAAACCCACGCGCTGCTAAAAAACGCTCGCGCTTGGCACGCTCTTTGGGGGAATCACCCGGAGTGGAAAAACGCCTTTCCAGCGTTTCTCGAGCAAGCTCAAACCAGTCTACCGCTTCACGCTCTTCTACTGCTGCCAACGCGGCGGCCTGAGTTTCCTGGTCAACCCCGCGTTGGCGAAGCTCGCCTTTAATGCGAATTAGGCCCTGCCCTCTGGAAATACGCGAGCGTATAAAGCTCTCGGCAAAGCGTGCATCGGACTGCAGCGACTGCTCGGCCAAGGCGTCTAGGCAAGCAGAGATTTCATCGGCATCAAAAGTTTTTTGCTGTAACTTACGCGCCAGCTCGGCGCGAGAATACTCGCGCCGAGCCAGTAGTTGAATCGCTACTTCACGTGCAGAAGCATCCACATTAGAGGAAAACATCGAGTTTCCCTCTTAGCACATGCAATGGAGGTAGCGGCTTAAAGCAGATCATCATCGCTATCTGTAGCCACATCAGCGGCAGACGCTTCTTCCTTCTTCGGCTCCGCCTTGGCCAGTAGCTGATCACGAATCTGAGTTTCAATCTCGTTCATGATTTCAGGATGCTCTTCCAGGTACTGCGCCGCATTGGCTTTACCCTGGCCGATCTTGTTGCCTTTATAGCTGTACCAAGCGCCTGCTTTGTCTACTAGGCTGCACTGCACGCCAAGATCGATAACCTCACCCGCGTGGTAGATACCTTTGCCGTAAAGGATCTGGAACTCAGCTTGCCGGAACGGCGGTGCCACCTTGTTCTTCACTACTTTCACGCGGGTTTCGTTACCGGTGACTTCGTCGCCCGACTTCACCGAACCGGTGCGGCGAATATCCAAGCGCACGCTGGAGTAGAACTTCAGCGCGTTACCTCCGGTCGTGGTCTCGGGGCTACCGAACATCACGCCAATCTTCATACGAATCTGGTTGATGAAGATCACCAAGCAGTTGGCGTTTTTGATGTTACCGGTGATTTTACGCAGCGCCTGGGACATCAAGCGCGCCTGCAGGCCCACGTGGGAGTCGCCCATTTCGCCTTCGATTTCCGCACGCGGAGTCAGCGCAGCCACGGAGTCGATGATAATCACATCCACGCCGCCCGAGCGGACCAGCATATCGGTGATTTCCAGCGCTTGTTCACCGGTGTCCGGCTGGGAAACCAGCAGGTCGTCCAGGTTGACGCCCAGCTTCTCAGCGTAGCTGGGGTCGAGCGCGTGCTCGGCATCAACGAAGGCACACACTTTGCCCTGCTTTTGCGCTTGGGCAATGACCGAAAGCGTCAGGGTAGTTTTACCCGATGACTCTGGGCCAAAGATTTCGACGACACGACCAAACGGTAAACCACCAATGCCGAGTGCAATATCCAGCCCCAGCGAACCGGTGGAGACAGACGGCATCACGACGCGTGGCGCATCGCCAAGGCGCATAACGGTCCCTTTACCAAACTGGCGATCAATCTGGCTGAGTGCAGCATTAAGCGCTTTTGTGCGGTTGTCTTCCTGAGCCATGCGGAAATTCCTCATAACAAGCTGTATAATTAGCCAGTAGTATGCCAAAGATTAGCGGCTAAACAAATCCTCAGCGGCAACTTTAACGATTATTTCTTCTGCGCCTGAGCGCTCAGCCTCGACACTAAACCCGCCAGCGCTTCGCGCACCGCCTGCTCCCGCACCGCTTGGCGGTCGCCGGGGAAGTGGAAGCACTCTGCCTGCTGCTGTCCAGCACTGCCCCAGGCAATCCATACGGTACCTACCGGTTTTTCGTCGCTGCCGCCCTCCGGGCCGGCCACACCGCTCACCGCAACGGCTAAATCAGCCCCGCTTTCACGGCAGGCTCCCGCCACCATCGCCTTCACCACGGCCTCGCTAACGGCTCCATGGGCTTCAAGCGTGGCAGGCTCCACACCCAGCAGGCGGGTTTTCGCGGCGTTTGAGTAGGTCACATAGCCCGCTGTAAAGTACGCCGAACTGCCTGCCGCCGAGGTAATCGCACTGGCAATGCCTCCTCCGGTGCAAGACTCTGCGGCGGTCACTTCAACGCCAAGCTGAAGGCAAAGCCGCCCCAGCCGCTGGGCAAGCAGCGATAAATCGAGGTTCTTGAGGCTAGAAACGCTGGGGGGCATGGTGACTCCTTCATGTAAGACCTTAGGGTAGCGTAGAATACTGCGTTTAGCTTTCTCAATGAAATTGCTCAACGAACATGCCGCAGGCCAACCGCTTGCGCCACGCTCAATCAGGACGCCCATGTCACAGGCCAGCCCCGCCCATACGCCAATGATGGCGCAATACCTTAACATCAAGCGCGAGCACCCCGAGGTACTGCTGTTTTACCGCATGGGGGATTTTTACGAGCTGTTTTTCGATGACGCTAAACGCGCCGCTGCGCTGCTGGATATCACCCTGACCCAGCGCGGCCAGTCGGGGGGTAAACCCATCCCCATGGCCGGGGTGCCCTACCATAGCGCGGAAGGTTATTTAGCCCGCTTAGTAGCAGGCGGTGAGTCGGTGGCGATTTGCGAGCAAATCGGCGACCCAGCCACTAGTAAAGGCCCGGTGGAGCGTCAGGTGGTGCGCATCGTCACCCCCGGCACACTGCACGATGAAGCCCTGCTAGATGCTCGGCGAGATAACGTTCTGGTGGCCGTTGCCCCCGGAAAAGCTGGCTGGGGACTGGCATGGCTGGAGCTCTCCAGCGGTCGTTTTAACGTACTGGAAGTCGAGAGCGAAGCGGAAATGCTCGCCGAGTTGACCCGCCTCTCCCCTGCGGAGCTGCTGGTGCCGGAGAGCCTGACCCTGCCCGATGCGTGGTCGCAAAAGCGCAGCCTACGCCGCCAGGGGGAGTGGCTATTCGATCTGGAAAGCGCCACCCGCAGCCTGTGCGACCAATTTGAAGTTAGCGACCTGCGTGGCTTTGGCTGCGCGCACCTCTCCACGGCACTGATCGCGGCCGGTGTCTTGATCGACTACGCGCGCGATACCCAGCGCTCGCGCCTGCCCCACGTGACCGCCATCAGCGTAGAGAACCGCGACGATGCCGTGGTGATCGACGCCGCCAGCCGCCGCAATCTGGAAATCGACATCAACCTCGGCGGCACCGGCGATAACACCCTGGCCAGCGTGCTTGATACCTGCACCACGGCCATGGGTTCGCGGCTTTTAAAGCGCTGGCTGAATCGCCCGCTACGCCAGCGGGAGATCGTCGAGGGCCGCCAAGCCGGCGTGGCCCTACTCTCTATTGATGCCAACTATATGAGTCTGCGGGATACGCTGAGCGACGTGGGGGACGTGGAACGCATACTCGCCCGCGTCGCTCTTTACAGCGCACGCCCACGCGATCTCGCGCGACTGAGAGATGCGCTCGCCACGCTGCCCACGCTGGAAGCGCTGCTGACCGATATCGACAGCGGCAGCACCCTGGATAGCCTCAAGCCGCACATTCGCCCCTACCCCGAGCTGGCCGATACGCTAGCGCGAGCGCTGGTCGACAACCCGCCCGTAGTCATTCGGGATGGCGGCGTAATTGCCGACGGCTTCGATGCCGAGCTAGATGAGCATCGCGGCATGGCCGAAAACGCAGGCGACTATCTCGTTCAGTTAGAACTGAGAGAGCGCGAACGCACGGGACTTGCCAACCTAAAAGTCGGCTATAACCGCGTACACGGCTACTTTATTGAGCTGCCCCGCGCCCAGGCGCAGCATGCGCCAGCTGACTATATCCGTCGTCAAACGCTGAAAAACGCCGAGCGCTTTATTATCCCAGAGCTGAAGGAGTTTGAGGACAAAGCGCTTTCCGCCAAGTCGCGGGCGCTGACGCGGGAAAAATGGCTCTACGATCAGTTGCTAGCCGAGCTCAACGCCCAACTGCACGAGCTACAAAACACCTCACGCGCGCTGGCTGAGCTGGATGTACTGTGTGCTTTTGCCGAGCGTGCCGACGCTCTTAACTGGGTACGCCCGCAGCTAGTGGACGCGACCGGCATTACCATTACCGCCGGACGGCACCCGGTGGTCGAACAGGTGAGCGACACGCCGTTCGTGCCTAACGATGTTATGCTAACGCCCAAGCAGCACATGCTGATCATCACCGGCCCCAACATGGGCGGTAAATCGACCTACATGCGCCAAACCGCCCTGATCGCCCTGCTGGCCCATAGCGGCAGCTTCGTACCCGCCGATGCCGCCGAAATCGGCCCGGTTGACCGTATCTTTACCCGGATCGGATCGTCAGATGATCTAGCGGGCGGGCGCTCTACCTTCATGGTAGAAATGACTGAAACCGCCAATATTTTGCACAATGCCACCGAACACAGCTTGGTGTTAATGGATGAGATTGGCCGTGGCACTAGCACCTTCGATGGGCTTTCCTTGGCCTGGGCAAGCGCCGAGCATCTCGCTAACGCTCGGGCGCTCACGCTGTTTGCCACGCACTATTTTGAAATGACGGCACTGCCTGAGCAGGCGGAGGGCATCGCCAATATTCATTTGACGGCAACGGAGCACGGCGATGGTATCGTGTTCATGCACCGTATCGAGGCAGGCCCCGCCAGCCAGAGTTATGGCTTACAGGTCGCCCAACTCGCCGGGGTCCCGGCTCCGGTAATTCGTCGCGCTCGGGAAAAGCTGATGATGCTCGAACAGCGGGATGTCGACGAGCAGCAGCGGCCCTCAGCGAGCCCTGCGATACCGCAGCAAAACGACCTGTTCGCCAGCGCCCCGCACCCGGTGGTAGAAGCGCTCGGCAAGGCGGATATCGACGACTTGTCGCCTCGCGAAGCGCTGACCTTGTTGTATCAGTGGCGAGAGTTGCTATAGACAATGGATATAATGAGCGTCAGTAATCGCATCAAACAGATGAGCGCGAGCGCTTGCCGCCGGGTATGGGCACCACTAGAATGTCGCCCATACCTTTTTACCTTATAAAAAACCGCAGATTTATAACCATTCACGATTGACCACGACCGGGAGGCTTCTCGGTCTCGCAAGAGGGATAGCAAGATGACGTTTGTCGTTACCGAGAACTGCATCCAATGCAAATACACCGACTGTGTGGAAGTTTGCCCAGTCGACTGTTTCTACGAAGGCCCCAATTTCCTAGTTATTCACCCGGACGAGTGCATCGACTGCGCGCTGTGTGAGCCAGAGTGCCCTGCTGAGGCAATATTCTCGGAGGATGAGCTGCCAGATGGCCAAGAGCAGTTTATCGAGATCAACGCGGAGTTGGCCGAAGTGTGGCCCAACATTGCCGAGAAGAAAGACCCTCTGCCCGATGCAGAAGAGTGGGATGGCAAAACAGGTAAGCTGGAAAAACTCGAGCGTTAAGCGCAGAGTGTTAGCACACCACAAAAAAACCAGCGTTTACGCTGGTTTTTTTGTAGTCGGATGGAAGGCGTCCATGATTGCGTGAATGGCCTACACAAAAAAAGGCGGCCCGTAGGCCGCCCGCTCCAAGCACTTCCTCTGACCACTCCCTGTGTCAACCTCCTCAGGTGACTTCCTTGCCAAGGCTCACATCACTGTGTCACCCAGCGCACCTGCTTGCATCCCGTTGCATCCTGCCTGAAGCATCCTTGCCTCCCCTTGTCCTGAATGCATTGTGGCAGAACAGCGCAACTTCTCAAGCGGACCCAATACGCAAAAGGCGAGCCCAAGGGGCCGCCTTTCTTTCATAAAACTCAACTAAGACAATCACTTAAAGTTGGATTAGTGAAAAATCTCGCTTTTTCTTACAAGGTTTCGAGCGAATTTCGTCGGCATTTGTAAGAGATCTCTTACAAATTTTTGAGAGATCTCTTACACGCGAACGCTATGTTTTTGACCTACTGGCCTTTGATGGCTTTCAAACCGGGGTAGCTCACATCCCCTAGCTCGGCTTCGATCACCAGCAGGCGGTTGTACTTCGCGACACGGTCAGAACGACACAGCGATCCGGTCTTGATTTGTCCCGCACAGGTGCCTACGGCCAAATCGGCAATAGTGGTATCTTCCGTTTCACCACTACGGTGGGAGATGACCGCCGTAAAGCCCGCATCTTGGGCCATTTTAATCGCGTCGAGGGTTTCGGAGAGCGAGCCAATCTGGTTGAACTTGATCAGAATCGAGTTACCGATCTGCTCGTCAATGCCACGCTTAAGGATTTTGGTATTGGTGACGAATAGGTCGTCCCCCACCAGCTGCACCTTGTCGCCCAGCTTGTCGGTCAAGGCTTTCCAACCGGCCCAGTCGGACTCGTCCATGCCGTCTTCGATAGACACGATGGGGTAGTCGGCACACAGGCCCGCCAGGTAGTCGGCAAACCCTTCGGAGTCGTAACGCTTGCCTTCTCCGGCCAGGTCGTACTGACCTTCCTTGTAGAATTCGGAGGCAGCACAGTCCAGCGCCAGAGTGACATCGCTGCCCAGGGTATAACCGGCATCGGCCACCGCCTGCTTGATGACGGCCAGTGCCTCGGCGTTGGACGCCAGGTTCGGCGCAAAGCCACCCTCATCACCGACCGAGGTAGACAGCCCCTTGGCAGAGAGCACTTTTTTCAGTGCGTGGAAAATCTCCGCGCCCATACGCAGACCTTCACGGAAGTTGGGGGCGCCCACCGGCTGCACCATGAACTCCTGAATATCCACGTTATTGTCGGCGTGCTCACCGCCGTTGAGGATGTTCATCATCGGTACCGGCATGCTGTACTGGCCTGGCTGACCGTAAAGCTCGGCGATATGGGCATACAGTGGCACGCCTTTGGCATTGGCCGCCGCCTTGGCTGCCGCGAGCGACACCGCCAGAATCGCATTGGCTCCCAGAGTCGCCTTGTTATCCGTGCCATCCAACTCCAGCATGGCATTGTCCAAACCGCGCTGGTCCCGCGCATCCATTCCCAACAACGCATCACGAATCTTGCCATTCACGGCCTCGACGGCTTTTAAAACGCCTTTACCGAGGTAGCGCGCCTTGTCGCCATCACGCAGTTCGAGTGCTTCGCGGGAACCCGTGGAGGCACCGCTGGGGGCACAGGCAACGCCTACGGCACCGCTTTCCAAACGTACGGTGGCTTGAACGGTCGGGTTACCGCGCGAATCGAGCACTTCCAGCGCACTGATTTCAACAATTTTGGTCATGACAGTGTCCTTTGGTTGTCGGTCTAATAGATGAGAGATCCAATGTATACCACGGATTAACGCCGCGATTAACGGATGGTTAAGGGATCGAAGCCTTTTACCAGAGCGTCTAACTGCGACAGCTGCGTTAAGAATGGCTCTAATTGATCCAGCGGCAGCGCACAGGGGCCGTCGCACTTGGCATTATCGGGGTCTGGATGAGCTTCTAAAAACAGCCCGGCCAAACCAACCGCCACGCCCGCACGAGCAAGCTCTGCCACTTGGGCACGGCGGCCATCGGCGCTATCCGCCCGGCCACCGGGGCGCTGCAGAGCATGGGTGACATCGAAGAACACCGGGTAACCGGTCTGCTTCATATCGCCAAAGCCCAGCATGTCCACCACCAGGTTGTTGTAGCCAAAGCTGGTGCCGCGCTCGCACAGCATCAGGCGGTCATTGCCCGCTTCCTGAAACTTGTTAAGGATATGGCGCATTTCGTGCGGGGCCAAAAACTGCGGCTTTTTGATATTGATGGCAGCGCCCGTTTTCGCCATTGCCACCACTAGATCGGTCTGGCGCGCCAAAAAGGCCGGCAGCTGGATGATATCGGCGACTTCAGCAGCAGGCGCTGCCTGCCAGGGCTCGTGCACATCGGTAATGATGGGCACGTTATAGCGCGCCTTGATATCGGCCAGGATTTGCAGGCCTTTTTCCAGCCCAGGCCCCCGGTAGGAGTGGATCGAGCTGCGATTCGCTTTGTCGAAACTGGCCTTGAACACATAAGGCATACCCAGCTTTTGCGTCACATTCACGTAGGCCTGCGCCACTTCATCGGCCAGCTCCGCCGACTCCAGCACGTTCATGCCGCCAAGCAGCATGAGTGGCAAAGAATTGCCGGCGGTCAAGCCGGCAACGTTGATGTGATGCTCTGGGAATTGGGACTGAGAAGACATGCTTCCCCCTTTATTCCTGAGGTGCGGCGTGGGCACGGGTGCGTGCCGTTTTGTGTTCTAGTGCGGCATTGACGAAGCCCGAGAAGAGCGGATGACCGTCGCGAGGCGTCGAAGTAAATTCCGGGTGGAACTGACACGCCACGTACCAAGGGTGGTCCGCCAGCTCGACGACTTCGACCAGCGACTGATCGACGCTCTTGCCCGAAATCACCAGGCCCGCAGCTTCCAGCTCATCAATGAACTGGTTGTTGACTTCGAAGCGGTGGCGATGACGCTCAACGATTTCGCCGGCACCGTACGCTTCGCGGGCTTTGCTGCCAGCGGCCAGATGGCACACTTGGCCGCCCAAACGCATGGTGCCGCCCAGGTCGGAGGCCGCGTCGCGCAGCTCGATCTTGCCTTCGGCATTGATCCACTCGGTGATCAACCCCACCACCGGGTGCTTGGTATCGTGGGTAAACTCGGTGGAGTTGGCGTCTTTCCAGCCAGCCACGTTGCGGGCGAACTCGATCACCGCTACCTGCATGCCTAGACAGATACCCAGGTAAGGGATGTTGTTTTCACGGGCAAACTGGGCGGTCAGAATCTTGCCTTCCACACCGCGCTCGCCGAAACCGCCGGGCACCAGAATGGCGTCTTTGCCTGCCAGGCGCTCGGTGCCGTGACGCTCGATGTCTTCAGAGTCGATGTAGTCGACGTTGACCTTGATGCGGCCCTGAATACCTGCGTGGATCAGCGCTTCGTTCAGCGACTTATACGCATCCAGCAGCTCCATGTACTTGCCGACCATGGCGATGCTGACCGACTTCAGCGGGTTCAGCTTGGCATCGAGTACCTTGACCCACTCCGACAGATCCGCAGGCTCAGCTTCTAAGCGCAGCTTGTCGCAGACGATATCGTCCAGGCCGTGCTCGTGAAGCATTAGCGGAATGCGGTAGATAGTGTCGGCGTCTTGCAGCGGCACTACCGCACGCTCTTCCACATTGGTGAACAGCGCAATCTTGCGGCGCTCGCTCTCCTCAAGCTCCACTTCGCTGCGGCAAATCAAAATATCCGGCTGGATGCCGATGGAGCGCAGCTCTTTTACGCTGTGCTGCGTCGGTTTGGTTTTGGTTTCGCCAGCGGTCTTGATGTACGGCACCAGGGTGAGGTGCATGTAAATGGCGCGGCTTGCGCCCAGCTCGCTACGAATCTGACGAATGGACTCCAGGAACGGCAGTGATTCGATATCGCCAACCGTCCCGCCGATCTCCACCAGCGCCACGTCGAAGCCTTCGCCTCCAGCGTAGACGCGCTGCTTGATCTCATCAGTGATGTGCGGAATGACCTGCACAGTGCCACCCAGGTAGTCACCCCGGCGCTCTTTGCGTAGCACATGTTCGTACACGCGGCCGGTGGTGAAGTTGTTGCCCTGGGTCATTTTGGTGCGAATAAAGCGCTCATAGTGACCTAAGTCCAAGTCCGTCTCGGCGCCATCCTCGGTGACGAACACCTCGCCGTGCTGGAAGGGACTCATGGTGCCCGGGTCCACGTTGATGTACGGGTCGAGCTTGAGCATGGTGACCTTAAGGCCGCGGGCCTCGAGAATCGCCGCCAGCGAGGCCGACGCGATGCCCTTGCCAAGAGAGGACACAACGCCGCCGGTCACGAAGATATATCGTGTCATGGAAAACCTGTCGAAACGTGATCAAAAGGCGTAACAGAAAGCCACACCAGGATGGGACGACAGAATAGCAGAGTACGCCTTAAGGCTCAATTTGAAGTGACTGCTCCCCGCCCTAAGCGCTGACGCGCCACGGGCGAGGCTTCCCACTTCTCAGGCAGCTGCCGACGATGTGCCGGACTTACGCAAGCCTCCATGGGCAGAGACGGACAGCCCTTCCGCCTTCAGCTCGATAATGCCTTGATGCTTGATGTTCAGCGCCGCGTTGATGTCCCGGTCGTGCTGTGTGTGGCAGGCGGGGCACTCCCACGACCGGACGTTCAACGGCATGGCGTCCATCTTGTGCTGGCAGACATGGCAGGTCTTGGAGCTGGCAAACCACGGGTCAATCTTGACCAGATGCTTGCCCTGCTCCCTGGCCT
>NZ_FODB01000034.1 GCF_900110265.1 Vreelandella aquamarina
GAGCGTTTGCGGGTGCATCTGAAAAACACGCCCTTCGAACGTATGAGTGCCGGCACCTTGCGCTTGAAGCTGATCAAGGTTGGCGCAGTCATCATCCGCAACACCCGCCGAATACGGGTGTTGATGAGTGATAGCTATCCACACAAGAACGATCTCTCAGCACTGGTTCAGCGCTTGGTGCCCCAGTAGATAATCGGGCTCCCCCGGCCCGATACCAATGGGGGAAAGGGGGAGTTGTGCCTGAATGCCGGAAACTGGCTAAATAATCGCCAACTTCGACCATGACCACTCGGATCTGGCACTACCAGGCTTGGTCTGCGAAGGTTGTTGGAGCACTATGAGAAATCCGGGCTAGGGCTGACGCCACCGCGTACCATTGCACGGGTGGCCCAAGCGCTTGAACAGTTAATGGAAGAGGATGTAGCCGCCGGGCGGCCAATGATCGCCGCGCTGGTTATCAGCCGTCGAGGAGAGGATTTACCGGCCAGCGGCTTTTTTGAAAAAGCCGTTGCACTAGGCCGGTTTCCAAGTGCCCCAGCGCAGCATAGCGCCCGCTATGCTGAAGAGCGCGAGCAGGCGCTGCGTGCCCGCTAGTGGGCGCGTGATTCGCTTTCGTTAGCGCTGGCGCAGCGGTGTTAACAGGTCGCTTAAACCGTTATGGTCAATTTCATGCATCAGTTGCAGCAGTTGACCAATCTCCCCGTTGGGAAAACCTTCCCGGGCAAACCAGTTCAGGTAGGGGCCCGGCAAATCAGCAATAATCCAGCCTTCATATTTGCCAAAGGGCATCTTTCGCGTCACCAAGGTCTCCAAATCTTCTGGTTTCATGCGTTAATTCCTTTCATTCTCATTTAAGATTTCTTTTATGTTCCCGTTATCGTGGTCTTTGTTAGACTTTCGTCGAATTTTTTTACCAAGCAGCGCGTAAAGCATCGCCCAGTTGGGCGGGGATACAAGCGCGCACCGCGTAGCGGTGCCGGATTGATTTCGCCTCACTACCCTGATGTTTATACAGCATGACAAAGCGTGCCTACAAAGAACGGTTCTACCCCACCTCCGAACAGGCTGAGCTACTGAGCGATGTACGTGCCTACACGGCAGAAACGCTACAGTTGGATGAGCCTATGAATCTACCCGCCGAGAGCGTTGAGCAGAGCGATGTTCAAGACGAAGCAGAGGCTGCCAGCGAGCCTAGCCAAGAGGCCGACGAGCCTTCGGAAGCAGAACCGAGCACTACAGGAGAAGAGAGCATCACTGAGGCATAAATCCCGCGTGTGATGTGGTTTCTAACGCCAGCCGCCGGGCTGGCGTTTTAGTGTGTAGCTGTAGCTACTTGCGTCAGCAGGGCGGCCAGTGCTTGGGCCGGTTCGCTTAGCTGGCCGCTGGCGCGGTGAACGATGCCGATATCGCGATGGAAGGTGTGCTCTTTCAAATCGATGGCGCGCACTCCGGCAGGCCAGCGCCGGATGGCGCTTGGCTGAGGCACCAGCGCCACCCCCACGCCGTTGGTCACCAGCTGCACGATCGCTTCTAGTTCGTCTACCTCACACACGTCCCGCACTTGGCAGTGGTTATCTCTTAAAAATCGATCAACCTGACGGCCGCCAAACGACGCGCGGTCATAGCGCACAAACGGCTGGCTGGAGAGTAACTCACGCCAATCGTTACCGGCCATTTGGCGGGGCACCAGTAACCGAAACGGCTCATGGGCAAGGGGCTGCCAGCGTAGGTCGCTGTGCAGCGAAAAAGGCGGCCGAATGATCACCGCCATATCCAGCTCCCCCGCATCTACCTGATTCATCAGCGCAAGCGAAAGCCCCGGCACTACTCGGGAGTGGCACTCGGGAAACTGGCGGTGAAAACGCGCCAATACCTCCGGCAGCAGCGAGCGCTGAATAGAGGCAATTGCTCCTAGGGTGACGCGGGTAGCGACTTCTTGTCCGGCGGATGACGCCCCCAAGGTGCCGTACAACGCTAGCAGTGCCTGCGCCTGCTGCAGCGTCTCTTGCCCGCGCTGGGTAAGTACTGCCGCACGGCCGCTACGTTCAAACAGGGCCACACCCAGCTCTGCTTCCAAACGCTTCATCTGTGCGCTGACGGCGGCTTGCGTTAGGCCAATGCGCTGGCCTGCGGCGGCAAAGGTGCCGTGCTGAGCCACGGCGATGAGCGTTTTAAGTTCGCGAATCATGGTCGATGGGTCTTTAAATTAATCAATAAAAGTTATGAATAGATCAAAAAACAATTGATTTTATTTTTGCATCACGCCTTTTAGGATAGTGACACGGTGGTAGCGCAACGCGCTAGCCATTCACAAATACATTTCTAACGACATTCCCAGCGACATTCCTCAACAACAGCAACACACCAGGAGATTTCCATGAGCCTTTCCCCTTTCCACTTAGCGATTCCTGTGTACGACGTTGCCTTGGCGCGTACTTTTTACAATGACGTGTTTGGTCTGGAAGAGGGCCGCTCCAGCGACCATTGGGTAGACTTCAACTTCTTCGGCCATCAGTTGGTGATTCATGAGCACCCCAAAACGCCCGGCCAAGAGAGCGCCCACACCAACCCGGTGGATGGTCACAACGTGCCGGTACCGCACTTCGGGGTAATTCTTGAGTGGGATGAGTGGGAAGCCCTGGCCGCGCGCCTAAAAGAGCGCGATACCGACTTTATCATTGAGCCTTACATCCGCTTTAAAGGCGAAGTAGGCGAGCAGGCGACCATGTTCCTGCTAGACCCTTGCGGTAATGCGCTAGAGTTCAAAGCTTTCCAAGATAAGAGTCAAATCTTCGCCAAATAAGCTTGGCTCGCCAGGAGCCATCAGGCGCGCAGCGCCTGCTCCTGGCGGCGATGCTGCAGCGGCGACTCGCCAAAGTAGCGCTTATAGTCCCGGCTGAACTGCGGCACGCTGCGGTAGCCAACTGCCAGCGCCGCTTGGTTCACATTGTGACTATCTTGCAACAGCAAAGAGAGAGGTCAAGAAGGGCCAGATTAAGTGTGGGCAACCACCCGGATGCGCACATAATCCGCTGTCCAGTTACCTTGGCCGTCGCTTAGGCTGTGGGCCAACAGATTCAGCGTGTTATCGAAAATAGCGTCTTTCAGATCATCTTCCAGCCCGTGGAAGAAGGGGCTGGCAAACGTCTCTAGCCAGCTCGCCATGCCATTAGGCAGCGGCGTTGGGCGGGGGATGAGTTCAATGCTATCCACACGGAAGCCAACCGTTTGAAGCAGGTTGCCATACTCCTTGGTGGTTGGAAAATACCAAGGGTGGCGGCCTTTAGAGCTAATGCCGCGAAACTGCAGCGAGGCAATGAGCGCGGTGCAAATGGCGGCCACGTTGCCATGGCCGCCAAATTCCGCTACGAAACGCCCGCCGGGTTTCAGTGCCCGTTTTACTCCGGCCAGCACTGCTTGAGGGTCCAGCATCCAGTGCAGTGCTGCATTGCTAAATACCGCATCGAACTCATGGTCAAAGGGCAACTGGTGACCGTCAATGATTCGTGCCGTTACGCCACGTTTTTGGGCGGCGGCCACCATATCAGCAGAGGCATCGATACCCAGTACATCGGCACCTAGCTGCATAATGCGCTCAGTTAATGCACCTTCGCCGCAGCCAAGATCCAGAATGCGCTGCCCTGGCTGGGGCGAGAGCAGCTTGACCACGTCATGGCCAAGATCAGGAACAAAGCTGGCATGTTCCGCGTACCGGTCGGCATTCCATGCCTGACGTGACGGGGAGTGAGAGGCGTTTGACATATCGGCTTCCTAGCATCGTTATTGGACTCAGTGGGTTATTAGCAGTATAGCGAGCGTTCACTTTTACGCGTGCAACATCACGTAAAAATTCTTTAACCACCGTACGTTAACAACTCAGTGTTAACCACATTGGCCGTCTACCCAAGTGTAGACAATACGGTTACGCTGATGACTTATCAGGGAGAGAGCAACCATGAGCCAGCATCATCAAGCGGATGATAATTTTGAAGGTGGGGAAGAGCACGGCGAAGGTATGGATCATTATTATCGTCACCTATGTCATGGCGATTGGTGAGTTTACCCACATCATCGTCGGCACCAGTGAAGCGCTGTATCTGGTGTTCGATGGTCATATTTCTTGGTACGACAAAGCACTGAAGAGGAAAATGTTATGAATGACGTGATTAAGCTACTGAATTCCCACCGTTCGATTCGTAAATTCACTGATCAAGAGATCCCCCGTGGCCTGCTGCTGGAGCTGATTAAAGCAGGGCAGGCCGCTGCCACGTCTAGCCATGTACAGGCGTACACGGTGATTCATGTGAAAGATTCGGATAACCGTGAAGCCATTGCCGAGCTGGCAGGCGGGCAGGGCTATGTCGCTAGCAGTGCGGTGTTTCTAGTCTTCTGTGCCGATATGAAGCGCCCAACAGAAGCTTCCGCCCGCACGGGCGCCAACGTTGAGCGTGGTATGACGGAACAGCTGCTTGTCGCCACGGTGGATACCGCGCTGATGGCACAAAATGTGGCCGTAGCTGCCGAATCGGAAGGGCTGGGTATTTGCTACATCGGCGGCATTCGTAACAATCCCGAGGCGGTGAGCGAACTGCTGCGCCTGCCTGCTCATGTTTACCCAGTGTTTGGTATGTGCCTTGGGTACCCCGCCCACCAGCCAGAGGTGAAGCCGCGACTGCCCGTTGAAGCGATTCTTAAAGAGGACTACTACACTGATGATAGTGACCATGTAGCCGCCTTTGACGACACCATGCAGGCATACTATCAATCTCGTAGTAGCGGCAATAAAAATAGTGATTGGTCGCACAATCTAACCCCTCTGTTTGATAGCAAGCTGCGCCCCCATATGCGTGATTTCTTGGTGAAACGCGGCTTTACCATGAAATAAGGAGTCATCCTATGTCCCTTCAGCGTGCCTACGTTCTACTGGCCGGGCTTTATAGCCTGCTACCTGTGATAGGTATCGTGGCCGTGTTTTCCGGCGGCGGAACGCCTCTTGCCATGGCATACCTCTTTTTTGGTGCGTTGGGCGTGGTCGGGCTGTGGGGGTATGTTTTAAAGCGAAGTGTCATGAGTCAGCGTATGTGGCGGCCGTTAGCAGGGGTGTTTGTGGTGGGTAGCGTGGTACAGCTAGTCATTATGCTGACCATGCCTGTTTCTGGTGTTTTACTGACTTGGATGCTCACCAGCAGTATCTTCGCCATGCTACTGGCGGTGCTGCTTTACCATTATGGCAACCGCGACCAGCCGCTGTGGGCGACTGATGAAGAGCGTTCTACCGCGCAAAGGCTTGCAACAATGCTCGAGACTAAAGCGACGGTGACCGCCGTACACCGAGAGCTTGGCCATGAAAATAGCGTTAATGTGGCTAAGGTAGGCAGTGCCTACCACGCTCGGATAACGCGCCGCTCAGAGAGTGGGCAGGAAACCTTTGAAAGGCGCTTTCGGCATCCTGAAACCCTGGTGTTTTTTGTAGAGAAATTCGCCAGCGTGACACCGCAGGAGTTCACCTCCTCCGGTGCGACCTCCTAAAGGTATCAATGCGGGTGATTACTCTACTAACTCAAGCAGGCGGTCGGGGTAGTCGGTAAACAGGCCGTTCGCCCCCAGCGCCATTAAACGCTGCATCTCATCTGGTTCATTGATGGTGTAGACGTGTACCGGCAGGCCATTAGCTTGGGCCTGGCGAATAAAGGCCGCATCAATCACTTCGTTGCCCTGATAGATCGCGTTGGTGCCAATCCCTGCTGCATACTCGGCAATGGCCTGAAAGTCAGCGTCGTTAATCTCACTTGGCCCTGGAGTAGTGTTTTGCCACTCCACCAACTGTTCGCTGTTTTGCTCGCTAGGTGAGTACCACAGCAGCTGAATTAACGGCAGGTTAGGGTTGAGCGCCTGTAGTTTGAGCAGGCTTTGCTGGTCAAACGACTGCACCAATACTCGGCCTTCATTAATCATATCGTAGGCTTCAAGACGCTCCACCAATGCCTCTTCCAAGCCAGGGTTGAGGTCAGGGGATTTTGTTTCGATGTAATAACGCGTCGTTTGACCAAAGTGGTCGAACAGCTCGTTAAGCGTCAGGATCTGCGTGCCGGAAAAATCCGCATCTGCATACTCGGGATTCGCTTCGTGAAACCACGAGCCGGTATCCAGCGCTTTTAACTCAGCCAGGGTGTAATCATGGATATGGCCTTTGCCATCGCTGGTGCGTTCAAGGGTGTCATCGTGGAAGATCACCACCTCGCCATCAGTGCTTAGCTGAGCATCTAGCTCCAGATAATCCACGCCCCACTTATGGGCCAGCTCGTAGGCCGCTAATGTGCTTTCCGGCGCATGCCCGCTTGCTCCGCGATGGGCAATCACTTGGAAATTTTTCAAGTCGTTAAGCTGCTGAGTAAGCGGTGTATCGTTCGCCGCTACGGCAGTGGTAGACGTAGCCGCTAATAGCGTTAGCGTCGTTATCAATGAATAGCGCAACATAATAACACCTTGATAGATAAAGCCATGTAAGACCTTACCAGCCTAACATGACAAACGCACGCTCTACTGAACCACTTTGAATTGCACCGTGAGCCTCATAGGACGCTTGTTCGGATCATTAGCTGGGCTTCGTTGACGAAGCCGCACCGGGCTTTCGGCCGCAGTACGGGGAGGGCTTTTATGCCGCCTACGTCCGCGACCCGGATGGCAACAAGCTAGCGTTTGTGGTGTACCCACACCGAGTAGCGCTTTAACCTTCCAATTCCTTGCGTAACCAATCAGTCAGTGATTCGCTGCGGCGGGCGTTGGCGTGTTTGGGCAGCCACAGGCAGAGCCTGGCCGGGGTTTCGATGCTGCCCCAAGGGGCGACAAGCCGTCCGCTTTTCAGATCATCTTCTACGAGTAGCTTCGGGGCGATGGCGACCCCTAGGCCTGCCACGGCAGCTTCTATGAGGTAGTACAGGTGCGCAAAGCCTTGGCCCTGTTGGAGGGCTGTTTTCAATACAGAGGTTTCCAGCCCTTGGGCGTCTGCCCACTGGGGCCACGCTTGGGGGCGTGAGGCGGTATAAAGCAGTTTGTTGGTAAACAGCGATGCGGGATGAGAGGTATGGCACGCATCTGCCAAACGTGGGCTGGCCACGGCGCAAATTTCCTCAGACATCAGCTCAATCAGCTCGCCCTCGTCAGGCCAAGGTGGCTCGAAAAAGGCCAGCGTTGCGCTGGTCTCCGGCTGGCCGGGCTGCTCGGAATCGCTCACCACCACCTGAAGTTTTAGCTCCGGCAGCGCCTGGTTTAAGCGGTCTAAACGGGGAATCAGCCAGCGGGCCAGCAGGCTGCCGGGGCAGGCCAGGGTAAACGGTGCTTCTTCCACCTCATGCTTGAGCCGGGTGCAACTATCCCTGAGCTTGGCGAAGGCTTCCCCCACGCCGTTTTGCAATTGCTCTCCGTGGTGAGTGAGTACTAGCCCCCGCCCGGCTTTGGTGAACAGTGCTACGCCAAAATGCTCATCCAGGCTCTTTAGCTGTCGGCTTACCGCACCGTGGGTCACGCTTAGCTCATCGGCGGCGGTTACGCTGCCTAGCCGGGCGGTGGCTTCAAAGGCGCGCAGGGCGCTTAAGGGCGGCAGGCTGTGTTGCATGGATGTCTCTTTCAATAGTTGCGTAAAACTCACAGGTTGGTGCCATCTTATCGATTTTTCTTCCCGCCTGCCTGCGCTAACGTCATCACAACCCTAAATCGCCCCAAAACGCAGAGGTCGTGATGAATAAACCTTTAAGCCTACCCGATGCCAACGGGCTGTTTGGCAGTTTCGGTGGCCGCTTTGTCGCTGAAACCCTAATGCCGCTGATTCTTGAACTGCAGGATGAGTACGCCACCGCCAAAAACGACCCTGAATTTCAGCGCCAGCTCGCCTATTTTCAGGGCGACTACGTCGGCCGCCCCAGCCCGCTCTACTTTGCCGAGCGGCTCTCCGAGCACTTCGGCGGCGCGAGCATTTACCTCAAGCGTGAAGAGCTAAACCACACCGGCGCACACAAGATTAACAACTGCATTGGTCAAGTATTGTTGGCCAAGCAAATGGGCAAAAAGCGCATCATCGCGGAAACCGGCGCAGGCATGCACGGCGTTGCCACCGCTACCGTGGCTGCGCGTTTTGGTTTGCCCTGCGTGATTTACATGGGCGCCACCGACATCGAACGCCAGCAGCCCAACGTATTCCGCATGAAACTGTTAGGGGCGGAAGTAATCCCCGTCACTTCAGGCACCGGCACGCTGAAAGATGCCATGAACGAAGCGCTGCGCGATTGGGTAACGAATGTCGACGACACCTTCTATATCATTGGCACCGTGGCAGGCCCGCACCCTTACCCGGCGATGGTGCGCGATTTTCAAGCGGTGATTGGTCATGAAACCCGCGCTCAGATGTCCGAAAAACAGGGCCGTTTGCCGGACTCCCTGGTGGCTTGCATTGGTGGCGGCTCCAATGCGATGGGGCTGTTTCACCCCTTCCTGAATGACGCCGATGTGAAGATGATTGGCGTGGAAGCAGGCGGCAAAGGCGTCAACAGCGGCCTACATGCTGCCAGCCTGAACGGCGGCACCCCCGGCGTGCTGCACGGCAACCGCACCTACCTGCTGCAAAACGAAGATGGTCAGATTATCGACGCTCACTCTATTTCCGCAGGGCTGGACTACCCCGGCATCGGCCCCGAGCACGCTTGGCTGCACGAGCAAGGGCGGGTCGAGTACGTTTCCGCCACCGATGACGAAGCGCTGGAAGCATTCCAAATCTGCTGCCGCCAAGAGGGCATCATCCCCGCGCTAGAAACTGCCCACGCCCTGGCTGAAGTGGCTAAGCGCGCGCCGACACTTCCCTGCGAGCACCTGATGGTGGTCAACCTCAGTGGCCGTGGCGATAAAGACATGATGAGCGTGGCCCATCATCTGGGGGATAAGTTCGGAGTAAAAAACGTATGAGCGCGATACAGGAGAACGACATGACTAACACCTCTCGTCTTGAACACTGCTTTACCGCGCTCAAACAGCAAAACCGTCCGGCGCTGGTCAGCTACCTCACCGCTGGCGACCCGGATGCCAAGACCTCTCGCCGCCTGCTGCACGAGTTGCCGGAAGCAGGCGTGGATATCATTGAACTCGGCATGCCGTTCAGCGACCCCATGGCCGATGGCCCCGCCATTCAAAAAGCCGCCCTGCGCGCGCTGGAAAACGGCCAGACCCAAGCCAAAACGCTGGAGATGGTGCGCCAGTTCCGTGAACAAAACAGCACCACCCCCATCGTGCTGATGGGCTACTACAACCCGATTTACTGCTACGGCGTCGAGCGCTTCTTAACCGATGCCGCCAAGGCCGGGGTAGACGGGCTGATCGTGGTAGATCTACCGCCCGAACACGACGAAGAGCTGTGCCAGCCTGCCGCCCAGCACGGCATCGATTTTATCCGCCTCGCCACGCCCACCACCGATGCCAAGCGGCTACCCAAGGTGCTGGCCAACGCTTCTGGGTTCATCTACTACGTTTCCGTGGCGGGGGTGACGGGCGGCAGCGCCCCCACACCGGAGCGGCTGGAAAACGCCGTTAATCAGCTGCGCGAACACACGCCGCTGCCCATCGCCGTAGGCTTTGGTATTCGCACCGCCGAACAGGCCGCCACCATTGGCCGCTTCAGCGACGCCGTGGTCGTGGGTTCTGCGCTGGTAGACTGCATCGAACACGCCAGCAGCGGTGATGACGCCGTGACGCGGGTGCATGGGCTGGTGAAAGAACTGGCTGAGAGTGTGAGAGGGTGCAGGTATTAGGCACCGCATCGTTGAACGGTGAATTTAAACAGCGAACGCTTGGAGTAGTCGCAAAAAAAGAGCTAATATGAGGGCTATAAAAGGAGCTTTTTTATGGCTTCAGGAGGTTTCCATGCACCAAGTATTAGCTAACTTTTCGGTCAGTATTTCTGAGCTAAAGAAAAACCCTTCGGCACTGCTGAGCCAGGCAAGCGGTGCCCCCATTGCTGTGTTGAATCACAACAAGCCCGCCGCTTACCTTGTCCCTGTAGAAACTTATGAGGCGATGATGGAGATGCTGGAAGACTACGAGCTGGCCAAGCTAGTGGAAGAGCGTCGCGCCGATAAAGACAAGGCCGTCACGGTATCACTGGATGACCTATAAGCTACGCTTTTTGCCCGCGGCCTTGAAAGAGTGGGAAAAGCTTAGCCCACCCGTCAAACAACAGTTCAAAAAGAAGCTGGCTGAAAGGCTAGAAACCCCTCGTGTGCCTGCCGATAAACTCAGTGGTTTCGATGCCTGCTATAAAATAAAGCTTCGAAGCGTAGGCTATCGTCTGGTCTATGAAGTAGTGGATGATGAACTGTTTATCTACGTTATTGCTGTGGGTAAGCGTGACAAAGGCAAAGTCTACGCGTCGCTAAAGCGCCGGATGTAATCCATCACTTATCGTACAAATGACCACAAACAGAGGCAAATAATGGGCAAACTCTTTTCATTGCTGGTACTGCTGGGGCTGGGCTACGCAGGACTCTATGTCTACTACGGTGTGGTGATCGAGAAGGAAGTCGAGGAGCAGTTGGAAGCCCGTGGGCTTTCATCGGTGAGCGTGGATAACGTTGAGTACGATTGGTTGGCCCCAGTGAGTGATAGCGCCAATATCGTTGTCTCCGTTGGTTACCGTGGCTCCCAGGCGGCGGTTAACGTGCGCGTGCAAGGCCACCCGCTGTTTTCTGATGAGGTGACGGTACAGCTCGATAGCCTGCAAGCGCTGCGCTTGGGGATTAGCTTTGGGCAGTAGCCGCCAGCCATACATGCTCGTAGCCAATCGATAGCGACACAGCCACCAGCAGCCCCGCCATGATCCAGTTAAACCCTTTAATAAGGCCTGCGTGTTTAACGCGCTGGCCGAGCAGGCTACCCATCACTACATAGCTACCGGGCGCGCCTGCGGCCAGTGCGGCTAGCCCTAACGACCAGAGAAAGAGACTCACCCCCTGAATGCCTGCGGCGGGGAACTGCAAGGTAGTGATAGGCAGCGTTGCCACCATGGCTTTGGGGTTGAGCAACTGCATCATCAAGCCATCGCGAAAGCTGAGCATGCGCGGTGCTGGGGCGTGAGTCTCAAGCGTGATATTGGCGCGGGCTACCTTAAAGGCTAAATAGAGAATATAAGCGCAGCCGAGTGCGCTAAGCACTACGCGTGAGCCTTGCGAGATCCAAGCGGCTCCCGCCCAGCCTAATACCAGCAAGTAAATCAGCATGGCGAGCCCCACGCCCAGGCAAAATCCCAGCGCTTGTTTCCCCTGGCCATTGATACCGACATTTAAACCCAACAAATTCACAGGCCCAGGCGTGTACATAACGCCCAGGGCATAGGCGATGATGGCTAACATGAAAAAACCTCTAGATGGAAACGTGCTTAGCGCGTGATATCGCGCTGATACTGGTAGGGGGTCATGCCATAGATACGCTTAAAACGGCGGTTGAAGTGGCTCAAATCCGTAAAGCCAAAGCGCAGTGCTATCTCGGTGAGTGGTGCGCCTTGGTCCAGCGCGGCGCGGGCAGCGTTTACCCGGCAATTAATCACATACTGGTGAGGCGTCATGCCGAACTGTTGGCGAAACAGTCGCAAAAAGTGGTACTTCGATAAGTGAGCCGCGTTGCTGATGTCATCCAGCGAGATATCCGTCTCTAGATGCTCATGAATATACGCTTTGGCGTGATTAAGCAGCGCGTCTGGGCGGCGGGCTACCGGGCTGGAGGCCATGTTGCCACCCAGTTGCACCATACGCTCAACAACATGAGACAACGCATTCTCTTGGTCGATGCAGCTACCCACTTGGTGCGTCACCATGCGGGCGACATTCAGAATGGCTTGGCGCAATCGCGAGTCTTGAATCAGCGTGCTCTGTGAGCGAAAAGGGGAGGCCAATGGGCGGCCAAGTGCGTCTTCAAACAGCGGCGCTACCTGATCGGGATGCACGTACACCATTAAATAATCGAGCGCCTGCTCGCCGCCAGAATGGCCGTCGTGAACATCTTCAGGATTAAAAAGAATCACGTTGCCGGGCGGGCTGCGATGAAACTGACCGCCGCTAAAAAAGTCCTGACGCCCCGCTAGTGTCACTCCCAAGGCATACTCTTCATGGGCATGACGGTCGTAGCTGAAGTCCCCAATCGCAGCCTTCAATACCGTCAGTGACGGTACATGATCGCTTTTGAAGAACTCAAACTGGCTGGTGCTTCCCATGCCAACCTCCGTAATCGAACACAACCCCGTGTGGGCATCTCTCATCACACGGGGTAAGCGTATGCCGCTTACGCCGCAGATGCTTGTACATAATTGCTCAACTGCGTGTCAGGTGTATATTCACACTAGGCGGTGCATCAACCGGTAGGCCAACCAACGTTCGCAAACAAGGAGGGCGCGTGGCAAACCCCAAAGTCGTCGTTATAACGGGCGGAAGCCGAGGCATTGGTGCCGAGACAGCCAAGCTGTTCGCGCAGCACGGGTACAATGTGTGCCTTAACTATGTTGCAAACGACACGGCGGCAGAGCGCGTTCGCAGCGACATTCTCAACTTGGGCGTTCGCTGTATCGCGGTAAAAGCCGATGTGTCGGAGGCCAATGATGTCGCCAAGCTATTCAGCAGGGTAGATCAGGAGCTGGGCACGCTAACGGTGCTGGTCAACAATGCCGCTATTCTCAACACCCAAGCGCGCATGATGGATATCTCGGTTGAGCGCTTTAACGACGTACTACAGAAAAACGTCATCAGTTGTTTTCTATGCTGCAAGGAGGCGGTACGACGCATGTCGACGCACCAGGGTGGCATCGGCGGTAGTATCGTCAATGTTTCCTCGATGGCAGCCAAAAGCGGCTCTCCCAACGAGTACGTGGATTACGCCGCCTCGAAGGGGGCCGTGGATACATTAACTCGGGGGTTGGCCCTGGAAGTGGCTGCCGAGGGCATCCGCGTGAATGCGGTACGCCCCGGCCTGATTTACACCGAGATGCACGCCTTGGGCGGCGAGCCTGAGCGAGTGGACCGCTTAAAGTCACGTATCCCTATGCAGCGGGGCGGCCAGCCATCTGAAGTGGCCGACGCCATTTTTTGGCTAGCCAGCGACAAGTCATCGTTTGCCACCGGCACTATGGTGGACCTCGCGGGCGGTCTATAACGCCCTAATCAGCACTGTGCTGCTTCTACGCAGTCATCCAAAAAAGGACACCCCCATGTTTACCGGCCTGAGTGCGTTTCCGCTAACCCCCATGAATGAGCAAGGCATCAAAGAGCAGGAATTTACCCAGCTCGTGGCCCGTTTGGCCCAAGCGCAGGTGGATTCCATTGGCGTGCTGGGTTCTACCGGTAGCTACGCTTATTTAAGCGTAGAAGAGCGGGCGCGGGTGGCCAAGCTGAGCGTGGAGAGTGCGGCGGGGGTGCCGGTGGTGGTGGGCATTGGCGCGCTGCGCACCTGCGATGTGCTGGCCAATGCCGAGCACGCACAGCAGGCCGGAGCGGGCGGGCTGCTCTTAGCGCCTGTTTCGTACCAAAAGCTGACTGATGACGACGTGTTTAACCTGTTCAGCACCGTCAGCCGCGCCATTAGCGTGCCGCTGTGCGTGTACGACAACCCCGGCACCACCCACTTTACGTTCAGCGACGAGCTGCACGGGCGCATTGCCGAGTTGCCCCAGGTGCGCTCAATTAAAATTCCGCCAGTGCCCAATAACCTAGAAGACGCCAAAGCCCGCGTGGCGCGGCTGCGGGCGCTGATTCCTGATGATGTAACCATCGGCATCAGCGGCGACCCCGCCGCCGCGACGGGCCTGCTGGCAGGCTGCGAGGCGTGGTATTCGGTGATGGGCGGGCTCTACCCAGAACTAGCGCTGGCGCTAACACGCGCCGCCCAAGCGGGCGACGCTGAACAGGCTCAAGCCCGCTCAGACGCCTTAGCACCGCTATGGGCGTTGTATCACGAATACGGCGGCAGCCTGCGGGTAGCGGCGACGATTGCCGAACTCACCGATCGCGTTAGCGCCCCCTGCCTGCCCCAGCCGCTGAACACCCTGCAAGGGGAAGCTCGTCAACGGGTGGCAGCGGTGATCGAGGCACTGGGCCTTCACTAGATCGCATCAAGCAAAGCGCACGTGGCTAGAGCCCCTGCGCACCGCGCCGCAGCCAGTCGTGAACGAACGCCAGCTTGCGCAGCGCCACTTCCGAAAGCACAAACGGGTAGAGATCCGACAGCCCCATCGAACGGTTGACATGGTTCACGCCTGCCACCAATGACGCCGCAATATGAATCAGCCGCTCTGAATCCGGTTCAGCGTAGGCATCCCAATTATGGTCATCCGGTAGCACGGGCGAGGTCATGCCCGACGACACAAAGCTATCGGTGATATCGGTTAAGTGCAGCAGGTGCGAAGTGGTTTCCGCCCAATCCTCATGGGGGTGAGAAGAGGCGTAGGTCGACAGAAACCGCGTTTGCCAATCCACAGGCGGGCCGTTTTCATAGTGGCGCTGCAGCGCTGCCGGGTAATCCTCCCGCTCATCGCCAAACATCTCGCGGAAGTCATCCAGAAAATCCTTCCGCAAGCTAAGGCGCCACCACAGCATATGAGCAATTTCATGGCGCATATGGCCAATCATGGTGCGGTAAGGTTCATCCAACGCCTCTTTACGAGTGGTGCGCAGCACGGCATCAGCTTCCGCCACGCTAATGGTCACCACGCCACCCACGTGCCCCATGGGGACAGGCGTACCGCCTTCCGCCAGCATATGAAACACCGGCGGCGCGCCGGGGTCTTCCGGGCGAAACCAGTGCCAGCGGCCTAGGTTATCAATTACCCAGCGCTTGGCTGCCTCGGTTTGCGCCCAGTTGGGTATCGCATCGGAAATGGCAGGGTCCGGGGCTAGGGCGGTCATCGCGCAGGCGCGGCAGAACTCGCCATGCTTGGGGGCAATCCAGTTACAGCCAATCACTTCACGATTGGCATAGAAGGGCGGCATGGGAATAAACGCCCGTGCCTGGGGGTCGTAAGCCACCGGCACACCATCCGCCGTGACCAGGTTATCAAACCAGAGTGAACCGGCACCGACCGGATTAGAAAAACGCGCATAGGTCGGGTATCTCAAGAGAAACGAAGCTTCAGTCTAGGAGCCGAGGCCCGGTTACGTCCAACGGCGATTGCAGTGCACGGCCGTTAATGAAACGCGTAGAGCAGTCGCCAAGGCCGCCCTGGCTGAGTATCATCACCCGCTCATTGACTATAGAAGCCACTAATTATGTCTTGCCCACCATGCCCCCGCTGCCAGTCTGAATTTGTTTACCAAGACCAGAGCCTGTTCATCTGCCCCGAATGCGCCCACGAATGGAACCCTGAAGAAGCCGCCGCCGAAGAGGCCGTGAACGTGGAAGATGCCAACGGCACGCCGCTCGCCGAAGGCGACAAGGTCACGCTGATCAAAGACCTCAAGGTGAAAGGCAGCTCCCAAGTGCTCAAGATCGGCACCAAAGCCGTCATCAAACGGCTAAAAGAGGGCAAAGACCACCAGCTAGACTGCAAAGTAGACGGCGCAGGCGACATGATGGTGACCGCACAGTTTGTGAAAAAGGCCTGAAGCAGTCGTTCTGTCTTATTAGCTGTACAGGTTTGCGAGCAACGGCTAGACTTGTACTTTAAATAGTACATGTGAGGCGTGTATGAAAATCGTGTCTTTTACAGAAGCGAGGAATGGCTTGAAAGCCGTGCTGGATGGCGTCGTTAATGATGCGGATACCACCGTGATCACGCGCAGGGATGCTGAAGATGCTGTTGTGATGTCGCTGGATTATTACAATAGCCTAATGGAAACAGTGCACCTGCTTCGTTCACCTAATAATGCTGAACACCTTAACCGCTCAATAGCGCAATATCGGGCTGGCCAAACAAGCGCACGCGAGTTAATGGATGAGTAGTCAGCGACTGTTGTGTTGGACAGATGAATCTTGGAACGACTACGTCTATTGGCAAGCGCAGGATAAGAAAACCCTTAAGCGCATTAATAAGCTGATAAACGATGTAAAGCGCTCTCCCTTTGAAGGAATCGGCAAGCCAGAGCCCTTAAAAGAAAATCTGGCGGGCTTCTGGTCTCGACGCATCGATGACACCAATCGGCTTGTTTACGCCGTCGATCAACATGCCATCACGGTCATTTCATGCCGCTATCACTATTAGCCCGCAACTGAATCGGCCCCGAGAGTGAGCCAGCAGTGGGAGGTGACTTTAGCCCGCGACTGTGCCTGCACCCAGCCAGCTAAGTGGAAAAAATGACAGCTACCACACCAGCCCCCATCACCATTGCACTCGCCCAATTGCCTGTTATCAAAGCAGCGGTAGACGACAACCTCAAAACACACTTGGCCTACATAGAACGCGCCGCCGCGCTGGGGGCCAACGTGGTGGCCTTTCCCGAACTCTCGCTCACCGGTTACGAGCTGGCGCTACTCAGCCAACTGGCCATGCCCCGCGACGATGCCACCTTTGCCGCCCTCACCGCCGCTGCCGTTGGCTACCAACACCGTAGTGATCGCAGGCTGCCCACTGCACAACCCCAACGGCAAACCCTACATCGCAGCGGTGATTTGCTTCCCCAGCGGTGAACGCACCTTCTACCTGAAACAGCACCTGCACGAAGGGGAGGAGGTTTACTGTACCCCTGGTTGTGATAGTGGCCTGATCGATATCAGCGGCACCCGCATCGCCCTGGCCGTGTGCGCCGACTTCACCCACCCAAGCCACGCCGCCACCGCAAAACGCCACCAACTGCCAGTACTGCTCGCCAACCACATTTCCACCACAGGCGGCTGGCAAACCTGCGGCAATAGCGGCGGCTGGAACGCTGCAGGTGAGCTAGCGGTAAACGCCAATGGCACTCAGCCCTGCCTGGTGCTGTGTCGTATTCACCAGGGTGCCATAAGCGCTAGCGTGGAAGTGATGGCTCACCTTCCTACCAAAGCATCCATGATCGACTAAAAACTAAGCTTTCGAGGTAGGCTTAACCCATGTTTGCTGCTAGGCTCAAAGTATTAGAGCGAATAACGCCGCAGGGACAACACGATGCAGAATGCCCGCATAACGCTTCACCCTACCAACAAGCGCATGCAAGTGCAGGTGGACGGCATTCTGCTAGCCGACTCTAGCAATACGCTTGAACTTCGCGAACACGGCTATCCGCCGCGCCACTACTTCCCACGTGACGACGTGCGTATGGACTTACTTACCACTTCGGAAAACGATCACCCATTGCCCGTTTAAAGGGCATACGGTGTATTTCTCGCTGGGTGAGCGACGGGATATTGCTTGGAGTTATGAGGCGCCGATTGAGGGGATGGAAGCTATTGCGGGTAGGGTGGCGTTTTATGAGGAAGTGAGCTGGTGAAGCTTTTCGGCCCGGAGAGGTCAGAGAAATAATTGTCTTTACCATACTTTTTACCGTTGGGCTGTCAAAGTCGTACTATGCTCGGCCACAGAACTACTTAAGTGTGGTGGTAAGTAAGGCATGAATAAGGTCTGAGAGAAAGGTTACTCACCACCAGAAAAAATTTAATGAATTGTAGGGTTATATGGAAATCAAAGAAGCAATTATACATGGTTTTGAGAAAGAGGCACAAAGCTATCAGGTCGAGGTTAAGCCAAGGCTTGAAAACTCCCCTTTAGATGACATGATGAACCATCTGGGTGAAGAGGTTTTAAAAGCATATGGGCGCCGCTCAAATAGCAATGGTACCTTTGATGCAAATGAGACGGCATACCCATTCTCTAAACTTATGAGGGAGTACCATCAAGAAAATTCAGGGTTGGTAGAGTTTTCATTGGAGGCCTGTGAACTTATTGCCGCCCAAATGAGACAGTCATATTTATCAACAGGTGGCTACGCATTTTTTATTCGTTATGAAAACCAAGGCCAAGACTGGCTGCTTGTGTTGATGCTCAAGCTTAAGCCAGGGACTAGTATCAACCCTGATACACTTGAGCTTCTTACAAGCCTTTCTTTTGATATTAGTCATTTGCATGAAGCTGCCAGGATTAATCTTGAAAAATGGGCTGAAGAAGAACAGCCATATCTCTCTTTTATAAAGAAGAGTAATGGGAATGAGGATGTTACAAAGTATTTTCGTTTGGCACTTGGCTGCACAGAGTATACAGATTCAAAGTTCAATACTGAGCAAGTTGTGGAAGCTCTGGATGCATACTGCCAAGAAAATGATATTGTTGGTGAGGCAAGGCAGGAGGCTAGAAGAAAACTACATGATTATTTTGATGAAAAATATAATTCAGAGGACAAGTCAGTAAATCTGGTCGCGTTATCTGCGATGATTGACGACATTAATCCAGAGAGTTTTTATCATTATATAAAAGATAATGATGTCCCAGTTAGTGATGTTTTTACTCCGACGAAATCTGTTTACGGTAGGCTAAAAAGAATTAAGAGAAAGTTTGGCAATGTTGCAGTAAGTTTTGACGTTGAGGATGTTTTGCGGGATAATGTTGATTATGATGAAGAAAATGAAGTTCTTTATATTAGAAATATTCCTGAATCGCTGATTCAAGAAGTACGCCGGGCTAAGGGCGATGAGTGACAGATTGAAAGACTTACAGCTTGCTGTTAGCGCTGTTCGGCAAAGCGTTGAGCCTGTCAGGTTTGACGCTGCATTTTTGGTACTCTCTCTCTGCCCTGAGAGTAATGGGCAGCTACTTAGGGATGTTAAAAAGAGTGATTTGTGGTCGCGCAGTATAGATGATAAAGAAACGGTGGAGATTTCAAAGCCACCATTGTTTTTCACGAGTATTGATGAACTGCTATTGAAACCGCAGTGGAGAATTAAGCCGCCTTCTAGTGCATATTATTTTCATAATATTGATTGGTTAAGCTCAGAAGAAGAAAAGCACGAAGTTGTAGAGATGTGGAGGTTAGCATCTCGTCTACTTAAATTATTAGGTTCTGTTGCTGATCATTGTGTTAATAAAAGCAATGATATAGAATTAGTTTTTCTTCACCAAGAAAAGCTAGTTGTGGGTTCCTTTTTTACGTCTGAAGACTTGGTTCGCATCGATTGCTTAGATAGGTTAGAGAGTGATTTTTTAAAATCGGATACACATCGCGATAAAAAAATACAGATCTTTAAGTCTGTTTTGGTTGAGAGGTATAAAGGGCGAGGTCGTGTAGAGTTGGGAGAGTTGCTGAAGAATTTCTCTAATATTTTTAAAAACTTAGAGAACGGATACGATCTTTTTGTTTCTGAGTTTTCGTTTGAGAATGTCAAGTCTGAAGTTGAAAGAGATAAATTAGAATTTACAACAAGGCTGAATAAGGTTTTTTCTGACATACAGAACCAGTTGTTAGCTGTTCCTGCGGCTTTGCTTTTAGTTGGCAGTCAGATGGAGAAGTTAGATCCCGTTGAGTGGGCTTTGAAAAATGTTGTGATATGGCTTGGCGCAGTTGTTTTTTCTATTCTTATGGAGCTGCTGATTAGAAATCAGAGGAATACCCTTCAAGCCGTTAAAAATGAAATGAATTTGCAAGAATCAATTTTTAAAGAGCATCATATGGCAGTTTATGACAAGTTCAAAGATGTGTACGTTGATCTTTACGGTAGGTTCAGACATCAAAGGAACCTATTGTGGTTTATCCGTTGCCTAGTGGGAGGAGCATTGGGTTTTACAACCTCAATGCTGTTCGTCTACTCAACAGAAATATCAGTGTCTCTAGCAGTGCTGATTGGCATTGGTGTTAGTCTTATACCGATTGCTTTAGCAGTTATGACTTCAGATCTCCGCTCTCTTAGGAAAAATCAGGTTTAGCGCCATGTGAGAGCTTTAATAGCTACTCCACTGCTGATGCCTACTAGAGCCAGACAAGACGATAAAATATTTACAAAGCATAAAGAATCGTTCTTCTGCCCGTTGAAGAAAAAGTCTAAATATTAATGTTCTAGAATAATCCACTGGAATATAAGGGAATCTGTTAATTGTTATTGGTCTGCATACAGTCTTGTTCTACGTCCTGTCCGTTTTGGCCGAAGGCTGGCACCACTAGAACCAATGGTTTTAACCCCCAACCCCACTAACCCTAACCACCTCTCTCACCACCGCCTCATTCAACACCCCGCGCTTGGCTTCCACCACTGTGAGCCATTCGCGGGCGCGGGTGATGCCGGTGTACACCAGCTCGCGGGTCAGAATGGGGTTTAGGGTGGGCGGTAGCAGTAGGGCGGTGTGCAAGAACTCCGAGCCTTGGGATTTGTGGACCGTCATCGCAAACACGGTTTCTACTGCGTGCAGGCGTGAAGGCAGCACCCAGCGGATGGGCTTGTCGGTGTCGCTGGCGGCACTTGATGAAGGAAAGGCGACTCTTAATAGCTTCTGCTGCGGGTTGCGCGGGTCGGGCACGGCCAGGGTAATGCCGATATCGCCGTTCATCAGTTTCAGGCCGTAGTCGTTTTGGGTCACCAGTACCGGGCGGCCTTCATACCAGCCTTTCTCCAGCGTGTAGTCACTGCCGAACAGCAGCTTTTCGCTACGCAGCGTGCTGGCGATGCGTTGGTTTAATCCTTCTACGCCCCAGGGGCCTTTGCGAAGCGCGCACAGCAGTTGGAAGTGGCTGTAGGCGCTGAGCACTTCGCTGGCCCAGGCGTTGTAGGCGGTTTGGTTCTCCTCGAACGACGCCCCCCGTGGGCGCTGTGCGTGCAGCACGTTGAGGTAGTGGCGGTAGCCGGTGGGCGGGGCGATGGGTTGGCCCTGGTGGTCGGTGCGGCCTTCGCCGTTGCCCGCAAAGCCGTTGGGGCTGCCGTGAATCACCAGCTTATCCAGCGGGGTGTCGTCATTCATCACCAAATGATGAATATCCGAGTAGCCGTGGCGCAGCACGGCCGTGACCGCCTGCTGCTTTTCCCGTTCGCTTTGCGCATGGCCCGGCTGGTTAATGGCTTTTGCCAGCTGGCCGATGCCGCTGTGTTCATTGAAGCGGTGGCTAACCCGCAGCATGGTAATGGCTTGGTCGAGTGGTTGGCCTGCGGGGTCGATGAACTCGGCTGGCAGCGGTTTACCGGTGGCCTGGGCTAGCCATTCGGCGGTGGCCGGGGTGTAGTGGGCGTCGTCGGCGCGGCGGCATAGGTCGCCGAGTACCGAGCCTGCCTCTACCGAGGCGAGCTGGTCTTTATCCCCCAGCAGTATGCACTGGGCGTGGGCGGGCAGGGCGCTGAGGGTCGCGGCCATCATTTCGATATCCACCATCGAGGCTTCGTCGATCACCAGTACGTCCAGGGCCAGCGGGTTGGCGGCGCTGTGGCGGAAGTGGCGGGTGTCGGGGCGTGCGCCGAGCAGGCGGTGGAGGGTGGTGACTTCTGTGGGGATGGTGGCTTTTAGCTGTTTTGTGGCTGAATCGTCGCGAGCTAAAGCTCCCTCCCACAAGATTCCCTCCTGCTTTGCCTCTTTCAACAAAGTGGTTAGGTCAGTGAAGGGGAGTTTTGCGACTTGCCCGGCGATGGATTCGTTCAAGCGGGCGGCGGCTTTGCCGGTGGGGGCGGCTAGGCGGATGCGCAGCGGCTGGCTGGGGTGCTGGGCCAGTTGCAGGGTTTGCAGCAGGGCGAGCAGACGCACCACGGTGGTGGTTTTGCCGGTGCCGGGGCCGCCGGTAATGATGCCGAAGCGGCTGCGGGCAGCCAGGGCGCAGGCGGTTTTTTGCCAGTCTAGGCCGTTGCTTTGCTTGAAAAGGATGTTCAGGGCTTGGGGGAGTAACCCAGGGTGACTGGCGTCACCCGTCGCCCAATGAATTGGCCTCCCACCTTTGCTTTCTGTGCCTGTACTTGCTGTGTCTATGTTTTCTAAACCAGTGCTGGTCGTTTCCAGGCGTGCGGCGATGTGTTGGTGCAGGCTTTGCTCGTACTGCCAGTAGCGGCGCAGGTAGAGCCGCGTGTTGGGGGTGCCGTTGGCTGAGTGAGTGGTTACTACTACCAGCGGCGTGTTGCCAGGGCCTTCGCTGGTGAGCAGCGGGTGGTGTAGGGCGGCTTGCCATTCGCTGAGCGTGAGCGTGGCCAGCACGTCGCTGGGCAGCGGCGGTGGGTCAGTGAGGTCGTCCCCTTCGGGTGGTAGCGAAAGGGCGAAATCCGGCGCGTTGAGCGTGGCGTTAATATCCAGGCATACGTGGCCGCGGCCTAGCTGGTGGCTGGCCAGCGCTGCCGCCAGTAGCAGCAGCGTGGGGGCGTCCGGGGCTTCACTGGCGAGAAAGCGCACCAGGGCGCGGTCTAAATCCCGCAGCCAGCCTCGCGCTACCCAGCGTTCACACAGGGCCAGCAGTTCCGGAGTGCTGCTGAGTGCCGGGTGGGCGCTGGCGGCTTCGCCGAACATATCGAAGGTGTGAGTATCGTGCTGGCGGCTCATGCCGTGGCCTCCTGCTGGGTGGCGTGTGGCTCGCCTGCAAACAGGCTATCCAGGGCTTCGATGAGTTCAACCGGGGCGGGTTCGCCCACCACGCCGCGCCCAGGGCTGCGGCTGCCGCGTAGAAATACCGTCATCGAGCCGCCCAAATGCTGGTGCGGGTCGTAATCCGGCAGTCGTGCTTTTAACAGCCGGTGCATGGCGAGTAAGTAGAGCGCGGCCTGTAGGTCGTAGCGTTTGGCGAGCAGCGCGTGGCGCAGGGCCTCGGGTTCGTAGGCGCTGTCGTTGGGGCCTAGGTAGTTCGATTTCCAGTCCAGCACGTAAAAGCGCCCCTGGTGCTCGAAGGCCAAGTCAATGAAGCCTTTCAGCATGCCGTTCAGGGTGTCGGCATCCAGCGCGGGGCGCTCTACTCCTGGCAGTAAGTGCTTGCTCACCAGCGCATCAATGGCCTGGGTGTTCACCCGCTTGGCGGCAAACCAGAACTCTAGCTCTACTTGGTAGCTTTCTAACTCATTCAGCGCCACGCTTTGCGGGGTGGGCGCGGCCAGCGGTAGCGGCGTGGTGAGCAGGGCGCTTAGCCAGCCCGCCAGCGGCTCTTGCCACGCCTGCCAGCCGCGTAGCTGCACCCGCCGCCACAGCATATCGTTGAGGGCGTCCATATCGTTGGCGGCGGTATCGAAGCCTTGCTTGCCCGCCCACTCCAGCAGCCCGTGCAGAAAGGTGCCGGGGCCGGGGCCACGGGGGAATTTGTGCAGGTGATATGCTTCCGGTTGAGATAGATCCCGTGGTTCATCCAGCACTTCGAAGGCGGTGGCTTCCTGGGCGGTGGTGGGTTCCAGCGGTGGCAGTACCGGGGCGGTGAGCGTGCCGGAAAGCCGCAGCGCGGAGTAGCTGGCAATCCACCAGTGCTCTTTGGCGGGGCGCGTGGGCGTGCGGGCGTGGCCCAGCGCACTGTTTTGCTCCACGGTGGCAACGCGCTCTGCAGTGGGTGCGGGTGGCTGGTGAATCTGTATCTCGCTGCCTTCCACCAGTTTATCGAGTGCGTTATTGAGCGCCTCCGGTGAAAGGGCATTGCCGCCTTTTAGCAGGTAGCCCAGCGCGCTGTTCTCCAGGCCTTTCAGCGGGGCCAGCCCCAGCCAGGTGGCGTGGCGGGCGCGGGTAAGCGCGACGTAGAGTTTGCGCAGGTCTTCCCCCAGCCGTTCGCGGTCGGCGGTGGCGAGTATCGTGTCATCCGCTTCTAAGCTGAGCTGTAGGTTGCCTTCGCCGTCGTGCCAGCGCAGCGGTACGTCCTCGGCTTTGACCGGGCGGTGGTTGGCGATGAACGGCAGGAACACCAGTGGGTACTCCAGCCCTTTGGATTTGTGGATGGTGACTACTTTGACCAAATCCGCGTCGCTCTCCAGGCGCAGCTTGTGGCTGTCGCCGTGGCTTTCCGGGTCGGCAATGGCGTCAAACAAAAAGCGAATCAGCGCGTGTTCGCCGTCCAACTCGGCGCTGGCCTGTTGCAGCAGTTCGCCCAGGTGCAGCAGGTCGGTGAGCAAGCGCTCACCCTCTTCAAACTCCGCCAGCAGGCGAGCGGGAATATTGAAATCCACCATCATGCGGCGCACCAGCGGCAGCACGCCCTGGCGCTGCCACAGGCGGTGGTAGTGGCTGAACTGCTCGACTCGCGCTTCCCAGGCCAGCTCGTTCTGCTGCAGGTGGTCCAGCTCGGCAAGGCTGAGCCCCAGCACTGGGGTGGCCAGCGCGGCGCGCAGGTGCGCTTCAGCCTGGCGGGAGCTAGCCAGCGGTTCGGCGCAGGCGCGCAGCCAGCGCTCTACCTGGGCGGCCATGGGCGAGCTAAATACCTTATCGTGATCCGAAAGATACACGCTCTTCACCCCTCGGCTAGCCAGCGCTTGGCGAATGGCGCGGGCTTCCTGCAGGCCGTTTACCAGTACTGCCATATCGGAGGGCTTGAGCGGGATGAGCGTATCGTCGGTTTGAAAGCCGCTCTTGCCGTGTTGGCCTGCGCTGAGCAGTTCCGCCATGTAGGAGGCGCAGCGTTCGGCCATCTCGGTTTGGTAGGCGGTTTTGGAGAGCGGCTCGTCGGCTTCCAGCGGCCAGAGCGTCATGGCGGGCAGCGGCTGGCCTTGGTGAACAAGCCGTTCGTGGCGGCCTTTGGCCTCTACCGGCAGAAACGGCAGCGGGTTGTCGCCGCCTTCTTCGCGGAACAGAAACGCCCCGGCCGGGTGCTCATCGGCGTAGCGGAAGCAGTGGTTCACCGCCTCTACCATGGCGCGGCTGGAGCGGTAGTTGGTGCCCAGCGTTACGTGGCGGCCTGCGGTATCTTCGCGGGCTTTTAAGTAGGTGAAAATATCCGCGCCGCGAAAGGCGTAAATGGCCTGCTTGGGGTCGCCGATCAGCAGCATGGTGGCGTCTCGGCGGGGCTTAGCGACCTCATACACCGCGTTGAAAATGCGGTACTGGATGGGGTCGGTGTCCTGGAATTCGTCGATCAGCGCCACGGGGAACTGGCGCAGTATCTGCGCGGCCAGGGCCTCTTTGTTGGGGCCTTGCAGGGCGCGGTCCAAATGGGTGAGCAGGTCGTTAGGGCCCATTTCGGCGCGTCGCTCTTGCTCCCGCTCCAGGCGCACTTTGCACCACTGCACGGCGTGAATCAGCAGGTCATTACGCGGCTCGGGCAGGGCGTTCAGTGCGGCGGGCAGCTCGGCCAGCGCTTCCCAGGCAGCCGGGCAAGGGGGCGCGCCCTCTTTCCATATCTCGGCCATGCCGTCTGGGGTGAGGCGTTTCCAGGCGGCATCGGTGAGTGCGGGGCGGGTGGCGTCGCTGTCGCACCACTCCCGCAGCGCGCCTAGCCAGTTGGCACGGCTTTTGGCGTTGAAGCTTTGGCCTTTGAAGGCTTTGCGCTTGGCGGCGTCTTCTAGTGCGGGCACTAGGTCATCCAGCCAGGCAGGCCAGGGGGCTTTTAACTCGGTTAGGCGTGCGCTGCGTTCGGCCTGGGCGGCGCTTAGGGTTTGCTCGGGGGCGGGGCGCGGGCTGCCCAAGGCCTCGCTTTCGGCCAGCAGTTTGCGCACTTGCCCGTGGAGCTGGTCCGGCGATTTCCAGTAGCCGGTAATGCTGCCCAGCGCTTCGGCGTCCAGCGGGTAGTAGAAGGTGCGCCAGTAGTCGCGCACTACCTCCTGCTCCAACTCTTGCTGGTCGTTTTCCAAATTGAGCGAGAACAGGCTGCCGCTATCGAAGGCGTGCTCGCGCAACATGCGGTAGCACCAGCTATGAATAGTGGAAACGGCGGCTTCGTCCATCCACTCGGCAGCCAGCTCTAAGCGGCGGGCGCAGGCGGGCCACGTGGCCTCGGGGTATTGGCTGCGCAGTGCTAGAAGCAGTGAGTCTTCACCCTGATGACGAAACACCGCCGCCGCTTCCACCAGCCGGTGGCGGATACGTTCGCGTAATTCTTGCGTGGCGGCGTTGGTAAACGTGACCACCAGGATTTCCGGCGGGGTGAGCGGGCGTACGAAGGCGGTGTCGTCTTCACTGTGCTGCCCGCCCAGCACCAAGCGCACATACAGCAGCGCAATGGTGAAGGTTTTCCCCGTGCCCGCGCTGGCTTCAATCAAACGGCTGCCGTGAAGCGGCAGCGTCAGCGGATTCAGCGGGGCGGGCTGGCTCATTCTCATTCTCCGAACATCACGGCAGGCGGAAAGCAAAGCGCCTTTGGCGGGTAGCCAAAGGCACCGGCACTATATCGCGTTGCCAAGAGCTGGGCAAAAGAGCAAAGCAGCGTTAGAGGCTGGTTTGAAAGACTGTGTCGAATTCGTTAGAGAAGTCTTGGGTGGCGGGAAAAATGCCCAATTGTTCAGCACTCCATGTCACTAGTCTTTTTGAGGTAACAAGGAGAACGTCGGCAAGTTCGTTCAGCAAGTTAAAGTGCTCTGCTATTTGTGCATAGTGCGTCGAGTAATCATGAGCGGCAATATTGCGAATAGCGCGGCAGCGCTGCCAGTCACTGGTAGCGTCCACGACGCCCTGCTTTTCGAACAGCGAAAGGACTTTGAGAAAGCTGTCAGTAGACTCCCCTGCCAACAGAGCGCTGTGCCGCATAGCAGAAGCAATGGAGTCCTGTAGCTTGGCAAACCGCTCATTGATAGCGGCCAGTGTTTCAAAAAGGTCGACATCTTTTTTATGGTCGGCTAACCAATCACCGTCCAAAGGCCATGTGACTTTTTTGCGTGATTGATGAAGAAACCAAGCGCAGCGCTGAATGGCTTCAAGCAGCTGCGCCAGATAGCGCTGCTGTTCGCTAAGTACATCCTGGCTCATGCGGCTACCTCAAGCGTCATTGGCCGTGACTGGGCGAGTGCAATGGCTTGAAACGGAGTAGGTTCAGCTGTTGTGACGTAGGTCACGATATCGAACGGTAGCTGGAGGCGTTGTTCTAGCGCCATTTTGAGCTCAGCACAGGCGAGTAGCGGGATGGCGTTGGGGGATATAAGCAGCAGATCGACATCGCCGCCTCGCTTACTATCATCTAGCCGCGAGCCGAAAACATGCACTGCCACCGAAGGCCCCACAAACTCACGGACGCCTGACAGAATAAGCTCGCGCTGTGATTGCGAAAGACGCATGGAGTCCGCTCCTAGTGATAAACCGGTGTTTAAATGGTAGCACTCTACTCACGATAGCAGATAGCCGCTCTCCCACCTGCTAGCCATAGCAAACAGGGGTTAGGCTGTGAGGTATCGTCGCCAACTGGTAATCTAGCGGGCTAGCCGCTCTTGGCGATCTGTTGATGCTGGTGAAGGGATCTCATGCTGACCTCGCTTCTGGATAACGATTTTTACAAGATCACGATGCAGAATGCCGTGATCAAACGCTTCCCCTATGCCCATGCCCGCTACGCGTTTATCAATCGTGGCGAGCATGCGTTTCCTGAGGGCTTTGGTGAGGCGCTGCGCGGTGAAGTGGATCGCATGGCGACGCTGCGCTTGTCGGATGAAGAGAAGCGCTACCTGCAAACCACCTGCCCTTACCTAGACCCTACCTATCTCGATTTTCTCGCGGGCTTTCGTTACGACCCCAGCGAAGTGACGATCGAGCAGCAGGGCAGCGAGCTGTCGGTGGTGATGGAAGGCCCGTGGTACCGCACCATCTTGTGGGAAGTGCCGCTGATGGCGCTGATTAGCGAGCTTTGGTACCAACTGCGCGGCGTGGGGGTATCGGAAGATGACGAAGCGCTCATCGAGCAGCGCACGCGAGAGAAAATCGAACTGTACCGCCAGCACGGGCTGAAGATTGCCGAGTTCGGCACCCGTCGGCGCTTCTCGTTTGCGGTGCATGACCGGGTGGTGGAAGCGCTGCGCCACTACGGCGGGGAGGCCTTCAGCGGCACCAGCAATGTGCTGCTGGCCATGCGCCACGGGGTGAAGCCCATTGGCACCCACGCCCACGAGTGGTTCATGTTCCACGGGGCGCGTTTCGGTTTCAAAATGGCCAATAGTTTGGCGCTGGAGCACTGGGTGGATGTGTACCGGGGGGATTTGGGCATCGCGCTCACCGATACGTTTACCACGCGGGCGTTTTTCGAGAGCTTCGACAAGAAGTTCGCCAAGCTGTTTGACGGCGTGCGCCACGATAGCGGCGACCCGATCGAGTTCGCCGATGCCACCATTGCCCATTACCAGCGCCTGGGCATTAACCCGCTGAGCAAAACCATTATCTTCTCCGATGCCCTCACCCCTGAAAAAGTGGAGCGCATTCGCGCCTTCTGCCAGGGGCGCATTGGCATGGCCTTCGGGATTGGCACCAACTTCACCAACGATATTGGCGTGGCGCCCATGAACATGGTGATCAAAATGGTCGAGGCCCGCCCCGAAGGGCAAGGCTGGCTGCCGGTGGTGAAACTGTCCGATGTGCCCACCAAGAACACCGGCGACCCTGAGATGATTGCGTTGGCGAAGCGTATTTTATCGCTGGGTGGAAAGGGGGATGAAAGCTCGCCCACCTAACGCTGCCAGAATCCGCCGCATGCTAAACTGTGTTTTGTATCGCACTTTTTGTTCTGGAGGCCGCCGTGCAGGATGCCCATCGCCGTAAGCTCCCCATCGGGATTCAGACGTTTTCGGATATCCGCGAGGGCGGCTATTACTACGTCGATAAAACCCCGCATATCGAGCGCTTGGTCAACCAGAACAAGTACTACTTTCTCTCGCGGCCGCGCCGCTTCGGCAAAAGCCTGTTGCTGGATACGCTACGCTGTCTGTTCGAGGGCCGCCAGGCGCTGTTCGAAGGGCTCCATATTCACGACAGGTGGGACTGGCAACAGCGTTACCCGGTCATTCGTATCAGCTTTGCCGATGGCGTCATGCAAAGCCGTGAAGAGCTCGATGAGCGTATTCGTGATCAGCTCCGAGTGCAGCGTGAGCGGCTGGGCATTACCCAACACCCCAAGACGGATATTCCCGGTGAATTTTCTACCCTGATTCGCAGCGCCCACCAGCAATATGGCCGGCGGGTGGTGGTGTTGGTCGACGAATACGACAAGCCGATTCTGGATAACATTCTTGAACCTGAGCGTGCTCGGGAGGTGCGCGAAGGCCTGAAGAACCTCTACAGCGTGCTGAAAGACGCCGATCCTCATTTGCACTTCGTGCTGCTCACCGGGGTTTCCAAATTCAGTAAGGTGAGCTTGTTTTCGGGGTTGAACAACCTCAACGATATCACCCTGGATGCTCACTTAAGCACAATCTGCGGTTACACCGACGAAGACATCGATACGGTGTTCGCGCCGGAGCTACCCGGCTTGGATCGTGAAGCCATTCGTCAGTGGTACAACGGCTACCGCTGGGGCGGGTGCGAGGTGGTGTCCGTTTACAACCCCTTTGATGCGCTACTACTGTTTCAAAAGCGCGAGTTCGCGCCGTACTGGTTCGAGTCTGCCACGCCAACGTTTCTGGTCGATATTCTCAAGCAGCGGGGGGTATTTACGCCTTCGTTGGACCGCTGGGAAACCGAGTATGAGATGCTTAGCCAGTTCGATGTGGATCAGATCAGTACCGAAGGCCTGCTGTTTCAAACCGGCTACCTGACCATCCAGCAGGTAGAGGAGCCGCTGTTGGGATACCGCCAGTACACGCTTGGCTTCCCTAACCGTGAAGTCGAAACCAGTCTCAACCACGCCTTGTTGCCATCGCTGGGGGTCGAAAATGCCCCACGCGAACGCAGGACGCTGTTTCGCCATTTAAGCCAGCATGACCTGGTCGGCCTAGAAGCGCACTTAAAGGCGCTCTATGCCGGACTCCCGCACGACTGGTATCGCAACAACCCGATTGCTCGCTACGAAGGCCATACTGTCTCGAAGATCTATGCCAGCGTGTTCTACAGCCATTTCGCGGCCCTTGGCCTGGATGTGACGGTGGAGGATGCCAGCCACCACGGCAAGGTGGATATGAGCGTGGATTTTGGTGGGCATATCTACCTGTTCGAGTTCAAAGTGGTGGAGCAACTGCCGGAAGGACAGGCGCTTACGCAAATCAAACAGAAGGGATACGCTGACAAATACCGCGCCTCCGGCAAGCCCATACACCTGATCGGCGTTGAGTTCTCCAGTGTCAAACGCCAGATCGTGGCGTTCGATGTGGAAACGCTCGACGCTATGTAACACCCTCGCTGCTTTACCCCTTGACGGCCTGATGAAGCGGCGCGTAGAGCGCGTCCACCAGTGTGGCAAAAGTATGTCCGTTGGCCTGCTCGAAAAACAGCCGCTCGAATCGGGGCCACTGGTGGCTTAAATACGCGCTTTGCGCGGCTTCGCCGGTAACCTTGTAACCCCCTTCATAGGCGGCTTCGGCGGCAGCAAAGGCGTCGCTGTCTCGGCCTTTCTCCTGCGCTATTTCCGGCGTGCCTTGCTTGGCCAGCCAGGCAAAACCGGCCTGTGAGGCCAGCGGCAGCGGGGTTTGCAGGCCCGCTTGCCAGGCGGCGAGCTGGGTTTCCAGATGCTGGCGGGCGGTGTCGGCGGCCACGGGTTCCAGCGTGACATGCCCGGCTTTGGAAAGTAGCAGGGTGGTCATCGGGCCGCTGAGGTTGCCTGCCAGGTGGGCTACCCAAGGGCGCAGCAGGTGGCTCCAGCGGTACTGGCCGCGCCCGCTGCCCTGGCTGATCAGGCTGCTGCTGAGCAGCAGCAGGCGGCAGCGCTGGCCTGCCTCATCCTGGCGCAGCTCGCCCAGGGGTTCTTCCAGCGTGAGTCCGTGGGCCTCGAACTGCACCTGTGCGTCTGGCAGTGCGTGCGGCCACGTCGTGAGTGCTTCTTCGTAGGCGTTGAACAACTCTTCCATGGGGTCGGCGAGTGCTGCGCGCATGCGTTCGCCGAAGGCGCCCATGGCCAGCACGCCTTGGCCTTGAAAGCGCTCCAACGCGTCGTGCAGCGCCTCGATACGCGGCTGGCCGTTATCCACCGCGTGGCGCTGGGCGGCAATCAGTTGGTCTTGCAGCTGCCAGTTTTGCAGGCCATCCAGGGCGAAGGGCTCGGCGTCTAGCTCGGCGATGGTTTCCTGCTCGAAATAGACCCCCAACCGGGTATTGAAGAAGCTGCGCACCGGCTCGCGCAGAAAGCCGCCCAACTGCGCCAGCGAGAGGCTGGTGGGGGCGTTTTCCGGCGCGGGTAGCATGCGCTCCACCGCAGGCGGCGTGCGGGGGGCGTGCACTTCCCGCCATTCGTGGGCGTAGGTGAACAGGCGGCCCGCCGGGTGGTTGAAGTAAGCGCGGCTGAACGGCTGCAGCGGGTGTTCGGTGGTGAGACTTTCCAGCAGCGGAGCGCCGGTGTGCGTTTGCCAGCCAGCCTCCAGGTGGTCGCGCAACTGGCCCACCAGTACCGAGGGGGGCAGCGGGGAGTTGTCGATCTGGCTGCGGCCCATCCAGCTGATGTAGAGCTGGTCCCGGGCGGAGAGCAGCGCTTCGAGAAACAGGTAGCGGTCGTCTTCCCGGCGGGAACGGTCGCCGGGACGGTAGTCGCTGCCCATCAGGTCGAAATCCAGCGGTGGCTGGGAGCGGGGATAGTCGCCGTCGTTCATGCCCAGCAGGCACACCCGCTTGAAGGGGATGGCGCGCATGGGCATCAGCGTGGCGAAGTTGACCGCCCCGGCCAAAAAGCGCTGGGAAAGGCTGTGTTCATCGATTTGTGCCAGCCAGTGTTCGCGCACCATGGAGAGCGGCAGCGGGTCGTCGAGTTCTGCTTCCTGGCTGCTTTCCAGCATCTGCTGCAAGCCGTTTTCCAGCTTGGTGAGCATGATGCTTTCCTGGGCATCGTCGGTGAGGAAGAAGGTTTCCAGCAGCGCCCGCAGCCGCGCGACCCAGGTGGCCGCATCGGTGGGTTGGCAGAAGGTTTCCCAGGTGGCGTCGAGTTTTTCCAGCAGCGTGGCCAGCGGCCCTGCCAGGCCCGCTTCCAAGCCGCCAATATCATCGAAGGGCTCGATGCCTTGCCAGGCGTGGCCGTCGCCGACGGTGTAGCCCAGCAGCAGGCGGCGCAGGCCGAAGGCCCAGGTGTTCTGGCTCAGCCCGCCGGGCAGTTCCAGCCGCTGGCGCTGCTTGGCGTTGAGCCCCCAGCGGATGCCCGTGCCTTCCATCCAGCGTTCCAGCACCGGCAGGTCGCGCTCTTCCAGGCCAAAGCGCTGGCGCAGGGCGGGCACTTCCAGCAGGTCGAGCACATCGCTGACCGTCAGGCGCAGCTCTGGCAGGCGCAGCAGTTTTTCCAGAGCGATCATCAGCGGCAGGCGGTGGCGGCTGGCCTGGTCGGAGAGCGTGTAGGGAATATGCCGCGGGTCATCGGTGGGCAGCTGGCCAAATACCGCTTCGATGTGCGGGGCGTAGCGGTCGATATCCGGCACCATGACGATGATATCGCGCGGACGCAAGGCCGAGTCGGCGCTGAAGGCGGCCAGCAGCTGGTCGTGGAGAATCTCCACTTCCCGCTGAGGGCCGTGGGCGATATGGAACACGATGGAGTCATCGGCAGCGGGCAGTGCGGGCCAATGGGCTTGGGTTTCTGCCACCGGGCGCAGCTCGCGGATGTCGTCTTGCAGCTGGCTGAGCAGGCAGTGGCGCTCCTCGCCGCTGAACGGCTCGAACATATCGATGCGCAGCGCCTGCTGCTCGAATAGGGTTTGGTAGTTGCCCGCGTCGTCGTGCTCATCGAGCAGGCGCAGGTAGTCGCGGCCCTGCTTGCCCCAGGCGGCTAGCAGCGGCTGGGCGTGCAGGTGCAGGGCGTCATCGGCATCGCCGGTGCCCAGTACATCCAGCGCTTCGGGCATGCCGGTTTTGCGCCGCTGGCGGTAGCGCTGGGCGCGCAGCAGGTCCTTGTGCTCGATGATGTCCGCCCAGTAGAACTGGCAGGGGTTGTGCACGCACAGCACGATCTGGCAGCAGCGGGAGAGCGCCGCCAGGGCTTCCAGGGTTTGTTGGGGCAGCGACGAGATACCGAAAATGATCAGCCGACGGGGCAGCCCCGGCGGGCAGTCTTGGCCTTCCAGCTGCTCGGTGGCCTTCAAAAAGCGCTGGTGAACCTGGGCGCGGCTGCTGTTTAACCCGGCATCGCCTTGGGTGGCGGCCACATCGTCCCGCAAGATGCGCCATAGCGCGGGCTGCCAGCGCTGGTGCTCTTCCAAAGGGCGGTGCTCGCCTCGGGCGGTAATTAGCACGTCGTGGCCGTTAGCCCAGGCGTCCAGCCAGTCGGCACGGTAGACCTGGTACTGGTCAAACAGATCCGCCAGCCGCTCGGCCAGCTGGTAGTGCTTGCGCTGGTCACGGTCGGTTTCTAGAAACTGCGCCAGCGGCTCGAACACTGGTTGCCCGGCCAACGTAGGCAGCAGGCGCAGCAGCCGCCACACCAGGCGCGATTTATCGAACGGCGAGGTTTCCGGCACGGCGTCGGCATCGTGGGAAACGTGGGTGAGCACCCGGCGGTAGGCCTGCCATAAAAACCGCGCGGGCAGCATCACGTCCAGCGCCGCAGCAATACCCGCGCCGCCGTTGCCGGGGTCTTCCGCCAGGGCCAGCTTCAGCCACTGCCCAATGCCGTTGCTCTGGACCAGAATGGTTTCGTTCTCTAGCGGCCCCAGCGGGTGCCGCCGCATCCACTCCACCGCCAGCCCCCGCAAGTCCTCCAGCCGATTGGCGTGTACCACCATGAACCCGGGGGTGAGCGAAGTGGGGGAGAGCAGGGCATTGGCAGGCATACGGCGGCGTTCCTTCACGGCAATCGGCGTCACGGGTAGCAGTGAGGTTATGGTGCCATAAGTTGGGGGTACTCGCGTGTATCTGGAGTAGGAACTTTTATATGCCTTGGGTTATCATAAAAGATAACTTTGATGGGGCGGGCTATGGACTGGCAGGTTGAGTTTTACCCAGGTGTGGAAAAAGAAATTCTAGGCATGCCGCCTAAAATACAGGCCAGAATGCTCCGGTTGCTGGAGATGGTAGAGCAGCATGGTGCTCACTTAGGGCCTCCTCATACGGAGTCCATGGGTGACGGCCTGTTTGAAATTCGAGCAAAGGCACAAGAGGGGATTGGCCGTTCCTTGTTCTGTTACGTGCATGGGAAACATATTGTCGTTCTTCATGCATTCGTCAAGAAAAGCCAGAAAACGCCGCGTCAGGCGTTAACATTAGCGCGGACAAGACAGCGCGAGGTGCAGTCATGATGAACTTAAAGGCACTAAAAGAGCAGGCGCTTCAGAACCCTGAAGTGAAGGCGGAATATGAACGTCTGGCACCGGAGTTTGCGTTGGCCTCCACACTGATTTCTATGCGCCAGCGTGCCGGGTTGACCCAAGAAGAGCTTGCCAAACGCTTGGATACACAAAAAAGTAACATTAGCCGCTTGGAGCGGGGAAGCAGTAACCCCGGCTGGAAAACATTACAGCGCTATGCACACGCCTGTGGTTTTGAGCTGACGGTACATGTTGAACAACAAAAACAGCCAGCCCATTAAGCAGTCAACGCGCTGCAATATTGGAACTCTCCTTGCGTCATCGGCTTACCGCCGCCAAGCTGTGGCCTTTGCCATGCAATTGAGAGGAGTCCGTGATGACCGAGCCGACCAACCATAATACCCGCCGCCACTCTGCCCCGGTGGTGGATGGCCCCGGTAAAGCGGCTAGCCGCGCCATGCTGCGCGCCGTGGGCTTCAACGATGACGATTTTCAAAAGCCTCAGGTAGGTATCGCGTCTACCTGGAGTATGGTGACGCCGTGCAATAGCCATATTGGTGAGCTGGCGGAGCTTGCTCGGGATGGGGCCGATGCCGCCGGCGGCAAAGGCGTGGTGTTCAATACCATTACCATTTCTGATGGCATTGCCAACGGCACCGAAGGCATGAAGTACTCGCTGGTGTCGCGGGAGGTAATCGCGGATTCCATCGAAACCGTGGCGGGCTGCGAAGGCTTTGATGGCTTGGTGGCGATTGGCGGCTGCGATAAGAACATGCCGGGCTGCGTGATGGGGCTGGCACGGCTCGATCGCCCCAGCGTGTTTGTTTATGGCGGTACCATCATGCCCGGCAAGGGCCACACCGATATTGTCTCGGTGTTTGAAGCGATGGGCGCCCACTCCCGTGGCGACATCGACCTAATCGAGCTGAAAAACATCGAAGAGACCGCCATTCCTGGCCCTGGCTCCTGTGGGGGCATGTACACCGCCAACACCATGGCTTCGGCCATTGAGGCGCTGGGTATGAGCCTGCCGGGAAGCTCGGCGCAGAATGCCATCTCCCAAGAGAAACGCGATGACTGCAAAGCCGCTGGCGAAGCCGTGCTGGCGCTGCTGGCTCAAGACATCAAGCCTTCCGATATCATGACCCGCGAGGCGTTCGAGAATGCGATTACCGTGGTGATTGCCCTGGGTGGCTCCACCAATGCGGTGCTGCACCTGATTGGCATGGCGCGCACCATCGGTGTTGAGCTGACCCTGGCAGACTTCACCGAGATCGGTAAGCGCGTGCCGGTGCTGGCCGACCTGCGCCCCAGCGGCCACTACATGATGAGCGAGCTGGTGGCGATTGGCGGTATCCAGCCGCTGATGAGAATCCTGCTGGATGCTGGGCTGCTCAACGGCAACTGCTTAACCGTGACTGGTAAAACGCTGGCGGAGAATCTCGCTAACGTCGAGCCGTACCCGATGGATCAGCAAATCATCGCGCCGCTGGGTAACCCGATTAAAGCCGAAAGCCACCTGCGTATTCTGTTTGGCAACTTAGCGCCGGAAGGGGCGGTGGCGAAAATTACTGGTAAAGAGGGCACGCGTTTTAGCGGCTCGGCGCGGGTGTTTGGCTCGGAAGAGGAAGCCCAGGCACGCATCAACGATGGCACCGTAGTGGCGGGGGATGTGGTGGTGATTCGCTACGAAGGCCCGAAAGGCGGCCCCGGCATGCGTGAAATGCTCACGCCTACCTCAGCCATTATGGGCCGTGGCTTGGGCAACGATGTGGCGCTGATTACCGACGGACGCTTCTCCGGCGGCAGCCACGGTTTCGTGGTGGGCCATGTCTCCCCGGAAGCCTTCGACGGTGGCCCGCTGGCGCTGGTGGAAGATGGCGACCCGATCACTATCGATGCCGAAGCCGATACCATTGATGTGCATATCAGCGATGAAGAGATGATGCGCCGCCGTGCGGCCTGGCAACAGCCTGAGCCGCGCTATCGTAAAGGCGTGTTGGCGAAGTATGCCAAATTGGTCAGCTCGGCCAGTACCGGTGCGGTGACCGACCAAGAATAACCTGTGAAGAGTCACCGGCACGGTTAGGCTGTCACTAAGTCGTCAAGCGCAAGGCGTACCCTTAACGCCTTGCGCTTTTTAATGAGTAAACGGTGGGCACGATGGCGGTAGAGAATAAGATACGAGGACGAGCCAGCGAGGTTTTTTGGGCATTTTTAACGCTGGGGCTGACCTCCTTTGGCGGGCCGGTGGCGCACCTGGGCTACTTTCGTACGGCGTTTGTTGAACGCCGCCAGTGGCTCAGCGAGCAGGCCTACGCGGATTTGGTCGCGCTGTGTCAGTTCTTGCCGGGGCCAGCCAGTAGCCAGGTGGGCTTTGCCTTAGGGTTGATGCGCGCTGGCCCCTGGGGGGCGGCAATGGCGTGGCTGGCGTTTACGCTGCCCTCGGCCATCGTGTTGGTGCTGTTTGCATTGGGTGCCGCCGTGCTGGAGGGCCCGGTGGCCAGCGGCATCATTCACGGCTTAAAAGTGGTGGCGGTGGCTATTGTGGCCCACGCGGTGTGGGGCATGGCGCGCAACCTCTGCCCGGATAAAACCCGCACGGGAATTGCCCTGGCAGCGGTGTTCGCGGTGGTGCTGGTTAGCGGGCCGTTGGGGCAGGTGGCGGCGATTGTGCTGGGCGGCGTGGCGGGGCTGCTGCTTTGTCGCCAAAGCGCTGCAGCATCGTCTAGCGAATCGCTACACTTCCCGGTGACACGCCAAGCGGGCACGCTGGCGTTACTAATATTCGCGGGGCTGTTGGTGCTATTACCGCTGTTGGCGGCGAGTGCGGGTTGGTTGAACGTCGTCGATGCGTTCTACCGTTCAGGCGCGCTGGTGTTTGGCGGTGGCCATGTGGTGCTGCCGCTGCTGGAAGCGGAAGTAGTGCAATCGGGTTGGGTCACGGCGGATGAGTTCTTGGCCGGTTACGGCGCAGCGCAGGCGGTGCCAGGACCGCTGTTTACGTTTGCCGCATATTTAGGCGCGCTGTTGCCGGGAATTCCCAGCGTGATTGGCGCGTTACTGGCGCTGCTGGCGATTTTTGTACCGGGGTTTTTGCTGCTGGTCGGCGTGCTGCCATTTTGGAACCAGTTCCGCCAGTGGAGCAGTGCTCAAGCGCTGATGCGTGGTGCCAATGCGGCGGTGGTGGGGATTTTAGGCGCGGCGCTTTATCAGCCGGTGTGGACCAGTGCCATTCTTGGGCCGTACGAGTTCGTGCTGGCGTTGACGGGCTTTCTGCTGCTCACCGTGTGGAAGCTGCCTGCATGGCTGGTGGTCATCGTGGTGGCGTTAGGCGGCGTAATGATTCCGCCCCAGTAACCGGGGCGGGAAAATACTCAAGCGGTGAGAGTTAGCGGGGAGGTGGCTGCTATGGCGCCTCCAGCTCTAACGTGCGACGCAGGACATTAAGCTCGTTGATGTCCAGGTGCTCTAGCCTTCCGGCGAGCAGGTCGCTGATCTTTTGAACGGGTAAGCCAGCCTGGCGGGCTATTTCGCGGCTTCCCAGATCTGATACGGCGATCAGGCGGGTAATAATACGCATGAGGCGCGTACGTTTTTCTAGTTCCCTGACATCGAGGTCAGGGCTGCTTCGCGGAGGATCTAATGATTCTGCGTGAGCAGTTGAGTATGCCGTACTCATGTGACTCCATCAGTCGGAAATGACAAACACACAATGCCGCCAACTCACGCGGTTTTCAATGCCTAATTTGATGAAAATTTCACGCAGCGAGTAACATCCGCAAATGCCCGTGGCTCTGGTAAACTATGCGCCTTCCTATTTCTGAGTGAGCTGCGCACTGTGCGCGGCTTATGGACTGCTTTCTAGCTTAAATAGGCCGTTGGCCGAGGAGTTTTGCATGTCGAACAGCGCACCCAAGGTGGGCGTGATCATGGGGTCGAAGTCTGATTGGCCGGTCATGGAGCACGCGGTGGCGATGTTAGAGCGGTTGGGCGTTCCCTACGAAACCCGTGTGGTATCGGCGCATCGCACACCCGACCTGCTGTTCGAATATGCAAAAAGTGCCGCTGAGCGTGGCCTGCAGGTGATTGTGGCAGGCGCAGGCGGTGCCGCTCATTTGCCGGGTATGGTCGCATCACAAACGGCACTGCCGGTGCTGGGTGTGCCGGTGGAGTCTAAAGCGCTGAAGGGCTTGGATTCACTGCTTTCCATCGCCCAAATGCCGGGTGGTATTGCGGTAGGCACCCTGGCTATTGGCAAAGCCGGTGCCACCAACGCAGGCCTGCTGGCCGCACAAATTGTGGGTCTTCAGGACAGCGCCGTGCGCGAAGCTGTTGAGGCGTTCCGCGCCGAGCAGACCCAGTTGGTGCTGGATAACCCCGACCCGCGCCCTGACGTAGACTCCTCGGCCCAATAGGTAGCCATCATGAGCGCACAGAGTGCAAAACATATGATTGCAAAAAACATTGGTGTCCTCGGTGCAGGCCAACTCGGGCGTATGCTGGCGCTGGCAGGTTATCCGCTGGGCAACACCTTCACCTTTTTAGATACCACCGGTAACCCCAGCGCGGGTATCGGCGAGGTGATTGTCGACCCGGAGAACCAGCATCTGGCGGCGTTTCTGGATAAGGTCGATGTAGTGACCTATGAATTCGAGCACCTCCCCGTTGAGTTGGTAAAGCAGATTGAGCAGCACAAGCCGGTTTATCCCGGCAGTCGCGCTATTGCGGTGTGCCAAAACCGTGTAGAAGAGAAAACGCTGTTTGATCGCTTGGGTATTCCCACGCCGGCCTATCGCGTGGTGGAAAGTGCTGAGCAGCTCGCTGCCGCCGCCGCTGAGCTTGGTTGCCCGGTAGTGGCCAAATCAGTCACGGAAGGCTACGACGGCAAAGGGCAGGCGGTGCTGAAAGCACCGGAACAGGCTCAAGAGGCGTGGGACTCGATTGGCCATACGCAGCTCATCGTCGAGGCGTTTGTCGATTTTGTGCGCGAAGTATCGATGATTGCGGTGCGTGGCCGCGATGGGGAAGTGGTGTTCTACCCCATGGCAGAGAACCAGCACGTGGGCGGCATCCTACGCTACTCCGTGGCCCCACTGCCGGATTTAGACCCCAGCGTTCAACAAACCGCCGACAGCTACATTCGTGCGCTGCTGGATGAGCTGGATTACGTGGGCGTGCTGGCGCTGGAGCTGTTCCAAACCCGCGACGGCAGCCTGCTGGCCAACGAAATGGCCCCCCGGGTGCATAACTCCGGCCACTGGACGATGGATGGCGCGGCTACCAGCCAGTTCGAGAACCATCTGCGGGCAGTTCAAGGCTTGCCGTTAGGCGCAACCAACGCCATTGCGCCCACCTGCATGGTGAATGTGATTGGCCTGGAAGGTGATAACGCCGCGCTGCTGGCCATTGCCGACACCCACCTGCATCGCTATGACAAAGCCGAGCGCCCAGGGCGTAAGCTGGCTCACGTTAACGTCGTGGCGTCGAGTCACGCCGAGCTGCTTGAAAAAGTGCGTGCTTGTCAGGCGTTGATACCCGATGCGCCCCCCGTTGAGTGGAGTTTTGAATCTACGTTATGAACAACGAAGCCGCCTGAAAAGGCGGCTTTTTAATTGTGCGCCAGGCATGGCGCGCAGCGCCTTGACTGGCGCTATTCCTGAGGGTGGTGCCTCACAGGATGACTTGGGGGTGAAAGTCCCCTACGGACCCTGATAGCGGGAACCGTTAGCTGAACAGCAAGGGTGTCTGCCGCAAGGCAGAATCTGAAGGAAGCTGAAGGCAAACTCCCGGCCCGACGAACAGAAATCGCATACGAGGCTATCGCACCCGGGCGAGAGTGCAATGATCCTCAAAGCCCCATAGCTATCCGGAAGGGGCGATAGTAAATGCGGCGGGTAGGTGGGAGGAAGGTCGCGCGTCTTACCCTGGGAGGTCTGGTGGTCTGCCACGGTGCTACCGG
>NZ_FODB01000118.1 GCF_900110265.1 Vreelandella aquamarina
ATGGCTTAGTCGTTCTTCATGAACCGCCGTGGTACGGAACCGTATGCCCGGTGGTGTGGGAGGGCGCCGGGGGTGACCCCGGCCCCTACCCGATGTCTACGGCAATTGGCTGGCTGCCTTGGCATCACCGTGTAGAATGAGAAGAGATCACTTTTCGTGTGACTTCACTTCAAATGGATGACACTTATGACCCAGGATGCTCGCGACCAAGAGCACGAAAATACGCAGCCTTCCGATACGTCGGCCAGCGGTGAATCACCCCAGCAAACATCAGGTAGTGATGATGCTGTCGGCAATGAAGACCTAGCTACCGCGTTCTTGCGGGAAACCGAGGTCGTTGAAGAGGCCGTGGAGGATGGCAAGAAGATCCGCCGTAAAGGCATCTACCTCTTGCCTAACTTATTCACTACCTCTGCGCTCTTCTCTGGCTTCTTTGCGGTTGTGGCTGGGATTAACGGTGAGTTCACATCCGCAGCGGTCGCCATTTTCATTGCTATGGTGCTAGATGGCTTAGATGGCCGAGTTGCCCGGATGACCAATACTCAAAGCGAGTTTGGCGCGGAGTATGACAGTCTTGCCGATATGATCTCGTTTGGCATGGCGCCTGCACTGGTTGCCTTTACCTGGATTTTGCAAGACATCGGTAAAACCGGTTGGGTGGTCGCGTTTCTGTATGTGGCTTGTGCCGCGCTGCGCTTAGCACGATTTAATGTACAGATTGGTAGTGTCGATAAAAAGTGGTTTATCGGTTTGCCCAGCCCGTCTGCAGCGGCGCTGGTTGCTGCCAGCGTATGGACGTTCCATAGTTTTGATGCCGATGCATTTGGCTTCAAGCTGTTGATGCTCGTCGTAGTAGGTGCGGCAGGTATTTTGATGGTCAGTAACATCCGCTACTACAGTTTTAAGGATCTGGACTTCAAAAAGCCCGTACCTTTCGTTGTACTGTTGGCGGTAGTGCTTGGGTTCGTGATGATCTCCGTCGAGCCTTCGGTCATGCTGCTGCTGCTATTTGCGGCTTACGTCTGTTCAGGTCCTGTTCTGGCCGTTATGCGCAAAGCAAAACCCAAGCGCTGAACTTTTTTGAAACTTTTTCACATTAGCTCTTGCCAACCCGGCTGCGAATCCGTAAAGTACGCATCCGCTGCCGGGGACGCTCAGCGTTACCAGCGGTGAATGAGGTTGAAAACCTCTGGTTTGTCAGGAAGTTAGAGCCGTCTTGTTGTTTAGATCGCTCGCTGAAAACAGCGGTTGACAAACACCAGGAAGTGCGTAGAATACGCCTTCCTCGCTGAGGTAACACGGGTCAGGTCATCGAGCCCGTCGCAGCGAACTTAAGAAAGTTGCTCTTTAACAATTTGATCAGGTAATTCATGTGGGCGCTTGCCGATGA
>NZ_FODB01000049.1 GCF_900110265.1 Vreelandella aquamarina
AGGTAATCATCAGCTCCCGCATTCAACCCTTCTACTCTCTCAGTCCAGTTGGAGCGTGCGGTCAGAATAAGGATGGCCTCTTTTTTCCCGTTTTTTCTCCATCTTTGCATTAAAGACAGTCCATTTTCATCGGGCAGTCCGATATCGAGAATAACGGCCTGGTAGGAGCTTGTTTCAATCAACGAGTCCGCTTCTTTGCCGGTTTTGGCGATATCGACTGTGTAGTGCGCCTGCGCAAGCCAGTCCGATATTTTTTTGGCAAGTACCGCATTGTCCTCAACAATCAGAATTTTCATTTGTAAGCGCCGTTTTTCGAGGTGGGAAAGTTTCGCTCGTCCTCTGTTGATTGTAACAGTAACGAAGGAATCAGGATCAGAAAAGCCGGTTGTTAGCGTTGTCCAGATTGGCTCTTCCGAGGTTGGCGACGCTGCGGTCCAGATCATCAATGGCGCGACGTTCTCAGGCGAAGTGGCGCCTGAGTGTGAAAAAAGGATTATCGGAGTGATCCAAAAATCCGGCTCCCGATGAGTGGAAGCCGGATTTTCAGCAATCTCCGTTCACTCATCAGAAATTAACGCTGATCCCCAGTGAAGCGGTGCGCGGCAGGTTCGCCATGGCGCCCTCGGGCAAACGTGAGACAATTTGCTGTTCATCGAACAGGTTGTCCACTTTCAGGAAGACATCGGCACTGGCGGTCAGCGCGTAACGGCTGATGAAGTCGACCAGGAACAGGGATTCGGTCTCGTCCAGTTCGGTGGCCGTGTTGTTGCATCCCGCGCTGACACACATCTCATCGACGTAGGTGGCCACAAGGTAGTTGTCCCAGCCACTCGGGTGCTCCATGCCGACCCGCAGGCTCATCTGGTTTTCCGGAACGTCTTTGAGTTGCTCGCCTTTTTTCAGGCCAGAGGCAGCATTGTCCTTGCTGATTTCCGCCTGGGTAAAGGTGTAGGTAAGGCTGACCGGAAGGTAGAAGTCGCCCGCCTCGGTGCCGGTCTGGAGCTGGAATTCCGCACCGGCAATTTCAGCCTCGCCGGTTACGAAACTGCCAGAAGTGGCGCCATTGCTGCACGGCGAGCCCACTGAACAGTTTTCAGCCTTGTTGGAGAAATCGCTGTAGAAGCCGATCACTTCCGCGAAGAACGCATTGCCAAAGTAGCGGAGGCCGGCCTCCCAGTTCTTGCTGGTTTCCGGATCTTCGTTTGCCCTGGCACCACCTCCGAGAGGGGAGAAACCCCGGTGCACGCCACCCAGAACCTGCCAGCTTTGGGACAGGTCATAGGTAAAGGAAGCGCCGGGCAGGAGTTCAGCACTGTCATTGGCGCGGGTGCTGTCGACGGTCGTGCGGCCGGGATCCGCGTATTGGGTGCGGCTGGTCTGTACATCCTCGTAGCGCAGAGCGAGGTTGATATTGAGCTTGTCCGTCGCCTGCCACTTGTCGAGTGCCCAGAAGCTCAGGGCTTCGCCGGTCTCAAAGCGGTTGTTGCTGCCCGTTGGGGCCACGCTGTTCTGGAACACCAGGGAGCCATTGACCTGGTCGTACACATCCACCGGCTGGAAGCGATCCATTTCATCTTCGTGGACGCGGGCGCCGAAGTCGAATTCGTGGTTGCCAATGTTTACATCGAAGTTTGTCTGCACGCCCTGGGACAGGTAGTCCCTGGCGTTGTTTTTGTATTCCAGACCGCTGGCGTCAATTGTGCCGTCCAGAATACCCTGGGCATTGGCGTCGCCGGCGTTTGCCTGGTCGATGATGTTTCCGGCGCCACTGAGCTTGTACCAATTGCGTTTGAAGTCGTTGCGGTAGAGAGTCGTGGTGCTGCTTACATTGTCGCTCCACTCGAACTGATGAGTCAGGCTGACACCGGAGTGAGTATTATCCATCTGGTCGAGACTGGAAAGCCCGTAGCGCCGGTTGGGGTCCTGGTTGAAGTCCGCATCCGTCAGTCCGACATAGGTCGAGTTGGAGGTTTCCTCGGAATACTGCAGCTTGGCGGTTACGCTCTGGCGATCTCCCTGCCAGCGTAGCTTGCCGACATAATCACTGATGTCGAAGCCACTGTTGCGGTTGCTTCGGTCAATGTCCTTGAAGCCTTGCGCTGAGCGCTGGACCGTTTCAACCAGATAACCCCAGTCACCGTTCGTGTCGCCATAGGTTGCATGAACGTCGGTGGAGCCGCGCTCGTTGGTGACGGCTTCGACGTAGCCCTTCTGCTCGTCGGGAATGGGTGTGGAAATCAGGTTGATCACGCCGCCGGTGGTTTGCGGACCATAGCGCAGCAGCGGGGCACCCTTGAGTACTTCCAGCGAGGACATGCGCTTGAACGTCGGGAAATAATAGGCGGCCGGGTTAGAATAGGGGGCCGGCGCGATCAGAATGCCATCTTCCATCAGGGTAACATTGCTGCTTCGCTCGGCCGTGGCACCGCGAATGCCAATGTTAGGGCGCAGGCCCAGACCCTCCTCTTCCCGTACATACACGCCCGGGACGGTTTTCAGTACCTGGTTGATGTCGGCCTCAACCTCGGTTTTCAACTGTTGATCGCCAACAACGTAGCCTGACCCCGGCAAGGTCTGGGCGGCAGACGCATCGCCAATGATTTCCATGGGTTCAAGCATCTGGGGCTGATCATCGCCGACTGCCCAACTGGCGCCCGGGGCAAGGCTGACAGCCACGGCCAGTGATAAGCGGGAAGGTTTAAACATGTGTTTCTCCGCAATTATTCGTATTTGAAATTCTAAATAGAAACGCGTTCCATTTGCGGATACGAATTTAAGGACTTCTCATAATCAAGTCAATAACCAATGTTAATGATAATGAGAGAGTGTCACCAGGCTGAAAAGGTTGAATTTCTCTCAAACGGGCAATTCGGAGGTCGGAGCGGGTTGGGCGGAGGGTGAGGGTATCAGCTGGCCCGCAATCCGGGGCCAGCTTTTCTGAAGGCCAAACAAGCCGCCGGTGGTCTGCTCGCAATGTCGGTGATCATGGTAACCCGGTTCGATCCCTTACTCCGTCCACAATCTTGCCCGGAAAGAGCTTTGCCGCCAGAGCAGCGCAACCCAGAGCGCATGAAGGTTTATGAGTAGCGCCAATACCCATTCAAAGGCATTGTCTAGTTGACTGTACAAGGCAGGTACTGCGGCAGTGAGGATAACGGAGAGAATTCCCACCGCCAGTAACGCCCTGTACGGCTGATACTGGTGCAACTGTCCCAGTAGGGTATGCACCAGGATATGTAGCCTTCGAAGACAGCAATGACAAACGTATCATGAATGGTGAGCAGCAGGCTTAACGCCGCTGCTAATGCTAACCACCACAAAGGAATGCTGCGGCGCCGGATTGCCCTATTCATCCCGCCCCCGACAACTCAGACCTCCCCCAACTGTCAACAACAGTGAACATTGACCGCATTGGGGGCGCGGCGCTTTACGGGCTTTTAGTACTGTTGCTGACACAATATTAAATGCAACCGCCGCTATCAGCCATGAATTATTACAGGTCCGCAGTCTTGTGTCGTTTAACTCATGCAATACACGCCCATCAATCTCTAATGCGTATAATAATGATTTATATTTAATTTACCTCAAAGGATTTGCACATGACGTCAATACTCGTCCGCGACCTCTGGCCCTGTCAATCACCCTGCTTTTGATGGCCGGATGCAGCGGCAATCAGGACGCTGCCAACGCACAACACAGCAGAGAGCCAACGGCAGATAAGGCACCCGCATCCACGCCGACCAAAACTGACGTTGTTAGCCATTATGCAGATCTGGCGCACGCCACGTTCCAGGATGCGGTGACAACGGCCGAGGTTCTTGGCGAGGTAGTGGACGCAAGATTGTGGCCAGTTTGCTAATGGCGGCGACCCCGAAGTCAGCGACAAAGTGGCAGGCTTTATCACCTTCTACGCCAGCAGCCTTGCAGTTCCCGCCCGTCGCGCCATGGAAAACCCGGAAGTGCAGCAAGGCGCCAGACTCGTTAGCAACACGGGGTGTGCCGCCTGCCACACACCAAAGCACGACCGGTCTGGTCGCTGACCGGCCAGACCTCAGCGACCAGACGATCTGGCCCAGCCATTTTGTGGCACGGGGGCGAAGCCGAGATATCCAGGGAACAGTTCAAGGCACGATTCAGGACTGAACGTGCGGTGCTGATTGCCTTCCTGAAAGTGCCTGAAGAGGCTCCCGGTTGCACTAAAGTCTAATGTTAATTGACTTCTCAGTCGTCGGGCTTGTGCTACGATCAGTGTGGTCAATATTGTTGCTGTGCCCAGTGCTGACGCAAGACCCGAAGCCACTTGAGTTTCGGGACAGGAGGGCACAGCACTTTAAGATAATGGACGTAATACGCATGACACGTTCAGTAATAAATCAGTAATAAATCAATGATAATATGACACGTTCAGTAATAAATCAATGATAATGAGGGGATTATGATACTAATGACAAATAAAAAAGCGGCACTGAGTTCAGCGCTCGCACTGGTGATGGCGGGGTTATCTTCGCCGGGTCACGCCATGGAATTCAAGGTGTCCGGCCAGGTGAATCGTGCGATCACCGTCGCGGATAACGGGAATGAGACTGATTACTCGAGTGTCGACAGCATCGGTTCCAACTCACGTTTCCGGTTCACTGGCAATGAGAAGATGGCCAACGGCATGAACGTCGGTTTTATCTATGAAATGTCAGTTGTTCAGTACGGATCCACGGAGTTCGATATCGGCAACAATACCTCCGGGGGGGGTGAGGGTGGCGTTGACCTGGATACCCGGAAAATTGACATCTATCTCGAGGGTGACTTTGGTACGGTGAGTTTCGGCAAAGGCGATGGTGCTGGCTACTACGCCAACATGATGGATTACTCCGAAACGCTCTACTTCGGTGGCGGTGCCTGGTATACCCTTTATTCTTCCGGCATCAGTTTTGTCGATGATAACGGCAACAAACTTTACAGAATTGGTGAAACCAACGGCGTCTTCAATGCCGTTGGTCGACAAGAGCGTATCCGCTACGACAGCCCGTCGATCGGCGGTCTGGTGCTGTCGACCAGTCTCGACAACGGCAATGCCTATGAACTGGCGGCCCGGTACCACGTAGATTTTCCGGGTGCCAAACTGGCCACGGGGCTGAGCTGGGTTGATGCTAATGATCTGGAGATTCCGACCTCGCCCACCGATGGACAGCCACTCACCCCTGGGTCGGAATTCAAAGAGAAGCAAGTCCTTGGTGCTTCGGCGTCTTTGTTGCTGGACGGTGGCCTGAACTTTACCGTCTCCTACGGTAATGATGAAACCGACGCAATGGCCAATGCGGGGCAGGCTAATCAAGAAGGCTATGATGCGACCAACCTATTCGGTCAGGTAGGCTACTCGACTGGCGCTCATCACTTTGCAGTCAACTATGGCGAGACCAAAGATCTGATTGTTGAGGGAACCAAGGGAAGCCAGATTGGTCTGGCATACGTGTACGACTGGTCGAGCGCGGTCCGCTTGTACTCCTCGTATCACCTGTATTCGCTTGACCTGCCTTCGTCGGTCAAGACCGCTGAAGGATGGGGCGATGCCAACGATATCAGCCAGCTCTATGCCGGTATCCGGATCGCCTTTTAACCAACGGGTCTGACCTGAATAACAGACAGGAGTAAAATATGCACAAACTGCGGTTATGGATAATTCCCGTGCTGGTAGTAGCTCTGTCGGGCTGCGGACTTAATGTGGTCCGACCCGCTGACACGACGCCGATGCCGGGAGAAGACCGCCTGCCTGATGGACCAGGCCTGTTTGCCAGCAGTCCCGATGACAGCGCCCGGGAGGGATATTCTATCCTGTCGGGTCGTTGCTCAGATTGTGCGACCAGTCAACGCGCCGGAGGGAAGGCGGCCCCGGACTCTGACACCTACAGAAGCTTCGAAGCCTTCAGGCGGATGGACCCAGACTCACAAGAATACAGGGAATTTGAGAAATGGCTGGAATGGAAACAGTTTCGCCAGTGGAAATCCCGGCAGCAATGAGGCTCGGAGGTGAGAAACTCTACCGTGCCCCGTGCCGACTGTTGTGATATAACGCAGCCCCGCTCAACTTTCCTTTCTCTGGCAGATGCTTGTCACTTAATGTGTAAGCAACGATCCAGACTTTGCTGAGAAGGTTTTCGATGTCGTTGGCCTGTACCTGAATCCGCCGGATAACGCGCTGGTGCTGTCGGTTGACGAAAAAACGCAGATCCAGGCACTGGATCGCACTCAACCAAAGCTGCAACTGAAACCCGGCCAGATCGAGCGCCGTACCCACGATTACAAGAGGCACGGGACGACCAGCTTATACGCGGCCCTGAATATCCTGAACGGCGAAGTGATTGGGCGCATTACACAACGCCACCGCGCCAAAGAGTTTCTCGATTTTCTGCGACAAATTGATCGAGAAACACCGAAAGAGCAGGACCTTCATCTGATTCTGGACAACAGCTCGACTCACAAAACACCAGAAGTGAAGGCCTGGCTGGAAAAGCATTCCCGGTTCAAGCTTCACTTCACACCAACCAGCGCCTCTTGGCTGAATGCCGTGGAGGGCTGGTTTGGTCAACTGGAACGCCGCGCTTTGTACCGTGGCATTTTTACCAGTGTCGGCGAACTTAAGAAGGCGATTCGTCGCTTTATCCAAACTCATAATGAGAAACTGGCAAAGCTGTTCCGCTGGCACAAGAGTGCAGAATCGATTATGACTTCAGTGACGCGAGCAAAGCTGAGTGTTATTGATAATAAATAAACGGATTACCCAGACGGGACACTAGCAGAGCTCCCCAAATGCCACAAGAAATTAACCCATAGCAACCGGTCAGGCGATGTTGCCTATCGGGTTTCCTAAGGCCAGGCAATCCGGCATCGGAGGTGATATGGCCGCCGGAGTAATCGGTTTCAATCTGGCGGCGGACGGTGGAGCGAAGGGAAGTTTTTCAGGTATAATCCCGGGCAGCGGCGGTTGGTGTTGGTTTCGCGTGTAGGAGCTTGAAATTATAGCTCCTGCCGCCGTTTTCTTTTGTCCCCCATGAGAAATCCGGGCCATTTTAAGAGCAGAAGGATGTTGTAATTACCCCAGGATATTGGCCCGTCGATAAAGTAGTGCGTAATCAGCTAGCCACAAGAAAAGAACACGGCAATCGCCTGTTCAGGCTGTTGCTGGTGCTTTTGTTGCTGCTTGCCGCGCAGCACCTTGCCATGCATGACATCGATGGTGCTGGCGGAGGCCCGGTCGGGCATCAGGAATGTCTGCTCAATCACCTGCCTTATGCTCAGTTATCCCCGCCATTACCCGGTCTTCCGTTACTGATTCCGGCGCTGTTTCTGGAAATACCGTACAGCCAACACTTCCACCGGATTTTTATCCACCCCTGGCTGGCCCGCGCACCACCCCTGTTCTGATCTGTCTCTGTTTACCCGTTTAATTGATGAGCAAGTGCGCAGTGCACGGTTACTGCGTGCCTGCTCGGGGATTCGCACGATAAATCAATTCAGGAATACGTAATGATTAGCAACTATAACCGGTTATCGCCGGCAGCCATCGTAATGCTCGGCTTATCCATGACAGCAGGGGCTGTTCCGCTTGCCTACAGTGCCGAGGCGGTTCACGATAGTCATTGGTCCGGGGACCTGCGGGTGGGCGCCAATATGGATCTGATCGCCGAAGCCCGGGATTTCGGTGCTGATATGAACCGCTAGGTGCTTGACCTGCGTGAGGTGGAGGTTTCCCTGGAATCGCAGATCAAGCCTTGGCTCTATGGGATGATATTCCTGACCCGGCCGTCCGATGAGGACATAAGTGTCGAGGAGGCCGCAGTGATCGCCGACATGGGAAGAGGGTTCAGGCTGAAAGCAGGGAAGTATCGTAACGAGTTCGGATTGCTCAACACCGTTCATGAACCGGAACGGCCACAAGTCTCACTTCCCTTGCCAGTGGAGGAGTTTCTCGGCGAAGAACAGCTTCGGGAGACGGCTGTCACCCTGGGTCGTCTCACCGATCTGGGCAACGGCTACCGTGCCGGCATCAGCGGCGCCGTGTTCAATTCCGACAACGATGCGGCGTTTGATGCCGGCCAGTCCGGTGACAAGGCCTTTGGCGGCAAACTCTATTTTGGTCGTCAGGCCAGTGACACGGCCTACCAGTTAGGTCTCAGTGCCCTGACCGGCAAGAACGATACGGGCGGTACAACCGATATACAGGCGCTGGATTTCCGCGTCCTGCTCGAACCGGAATTTGCCCGGGGCTACGATTACCCGGCACGTTTTTCCTGGATGGGCGAGGTCCTGTTCAACCAGCGGGAAATCGCCCCTGGCGTCAGCAACAACGCCAACGGCGCCTGGACACTCGTGGATTACCAATTCAAACCTGCGCATCATCTGGGCGCGGGTGCCGAATACACTCAGGGGCGACTGGATAAATCGCTGACGTCCAGGGCTTATTCGGCGCATTACAGCTGGTATTACTCGCCCCATGCACGATTGCAGGTACAGGCGCGTCGTCTTGACGTTGATGGCGGCGACAGCGGCATGGAAGTATTGCTGCAGTGGAATATCGTTCTGGGTGCCCACAGTGAACGGCCATTCCTTGCCATTCTTCCGATGGATGACAAAATGTAACCTGGAGAAAACACAAAAACCCGCCCGGATTCGAAAGGCGCCGGGCGGGTTGATATTTATCGGCCCTGACGATATGGGCAGTCGCACGGCCAACAATCCGCCCGGGCACGCCGGAATCATGGCAAAATGGCCGCTTCCCCATCTTTGACAAACCCCTGGCCTTGCTAAAGCTTGTAGTGAGCGATCAGTTGACTCCTTAATGTTTGCATGGTTTGTGCAATAACAGGCAAGCAGCCATTATGTATGGATAACACGCTAAGGAAAGGGCTATGTCGAAGTTGTCGGATGAGGATTATCGAAGTATCCCGCTCAATGCCACACTGGCGCTTGCCGCGTTGGTAGTGATTATTGCGGGAATGAAAGTGGGCGCGGACCTGTTGGTGCCGCTACTGCTGGCGGTGTTTATTGTCGTGGTGTGCACCTCACCCGTGCAGTGGCTGCATCGCTGCGGTTTGAGTCGGCGGATGTCGGCGTTGATTACGCTACTGGTGTTGGTGGGTTTTATATCGCTGATTGGCCTGTTGGTGGTCAATAGCTTCAGTACCTTTGTTGAAGCGCTGCCTGATATTGAAACCAGGCTTTACGAGCACTACTGGGACTTGCTCAATGCGCTGGCCTCTCATGGGTTGGCTATCGACCCCGACCAGCTCAGTTCGATGTTTGCCATGGAGGAGAACGGCTCCTGGGTGGCCACACTGCTGGGTGAGATTGGCTCGCTGCTTATGCAGGGCAGTATCGTCGCGCTGCTGGTGATTTTCATGCTGTTCGAGACGCTGAATTTTCGCGATAAGGTGTCCCGGGCGCTTGAAAATCCGGCACCGAGCTTGGAGCGGTTTAGTGAATTTAGCCTAACGCTAAAACGCTACTTGGCGGTTAAAACCGTGATTAGTTTGGCAACCGGTGTGTTGGTCTGGCTCTCGTGCCTGCTGGTGGGCGTTGAGTTTCCGCTGCTGTGGGGCGTATTGGCATTTGCGCTTAACTTTATTCCTAATATTGGCTCGGCGTTGGCTGCGATTCCGCCGGTACTGCTGCTGTTGGTTTCTCAGGATGGCGGTGTGCTGCAGGCGTTGCTGTTGGCATCGGCGTACTTGGTCATCAACTTTATTTTGGGCAATTTGATTGAGCCTAGAGTGATGGGGCAGGCGCTGGGGTTATCCACCTTTGTGGCGTTTCTTTCACTGGTGGTGTGGGGGTGGGTCTTTGGCACGGCGGGCATGCTGCTGTCGGTGGTGCTAACGATGACGCTAAAGATTGCTCTGGATAGCCACCCTCAAACGCGCTGGATAGCCCATCTATTAGGGCCGGGTAAGCAGCGTAATGTACAGATGAGACGCCCTGGAGACGCGCGTCGGCCGCCTTGGAAGCGGGGTGAGTGGGCGAAGCGAGAAGAAAGCGACGCTTAGGCAGGCAATGCCAATAAGAACAGAGATACCGCTGGCAGTGCCAGCGGTAACGTTACCAGCTTAGGCGTTTTGGTCGATAAACTGGGTCAACTGCGACTTAGATTGCGCACCAACCAGTGAAGCGACTTTAGTGCCGGATTTAAACAGCATGACGGTGGGTACACCGCGGACGCCTTGTTCTGCGGCAATTTCAGGTGCATCGTCAACATTCACACTGACGACTTTCAGGTTATCGCCACGCTCAGCGGCCACTTCATCAACAACAGGTGCCATGACTTTACACGGGCCGCACCAGGGGGCCCAGAACTTCAGCAGGACAGGCTGTTCGGCGTTGAGGACTTCTTGCTCAAAATTGGCGTTGGTGACATCAACATTGTTAGCCATTTGCTTCTCCCGTTTGCGTTGCTCTTGCTGTTTCGTTGCCTCAAGTGGAGCAACGGTCATTACGCGATATATTAGCGCATTTTCACCGCGCCAAGTTTGCCAGATGTTAGCGTGCGCGAAGGGTGCTGGCAAATTCTTGATGCGATTTGTCCTTAAATAGAAAAAATTAATAGATGTTCATGGCCTCTATTTTTTATATTATAAGTGAATTACGGGGCGTTTTTTTATTCAAAAATGTGCTCATTGAGCCATGAAATTGAGCCACGAAACCGCGCGCTTGGCTAAGCACACAGTGGCAGCGTGAGGATGCGCTTTTACGTGCTTCCTGCATAGATTATAGGGTGAGGATATGAAGCTACAGCAACTTCGCTATATCTGGGAAGTCAATCGACACAACCTGAACGTCTCGGCAACGGCGCAGAGTTTGTTTACCTCTCAACCGGGTATCTCAAAGCAGATTCGTTTGCTGGAGGATGAGCTAGGCGTTGAAATCTTTGCTCGCAGTGGAAAACATTTAACCCGCGTCACCCCTGCTGGGCAGTCGATTATCGAGCTAGCAGGCCAGGTACTTAAGCTGACCGAAAATATCAAGCAGGTGGCGCAAGAGCATAGCGACGAGCGCCGCGGGAGCCTGGCGATTGCCACGACCCATACTCAGGCTCGCTATGCGCTGCCGCCGATTATCAGTGAATTTACTCTGAAATACCCCGAAGTGGCGCTGCATATGCAGCAAGGCACGCCTAAGCAGATTGCCCAGATGGTGAGCGAAGGGCTGGCAGATTTTGCTATTGCGACGGAGTCATTAGAGCTATTTACCGATTTAGTGCTGTTGCCGTGCTACCGCTGGAACCGTTGCGTACTGGTGCCCAAAGAGCACCCACTGGCAACGCTGGATGGCCCGCTAACGCTTGAGGCCCTGGCCGAGCATCCGCTGGTGACTTACGTGTTCGGGTTTACCGGGCGTTCACAGTTAGACGATGCATTCAAAGCGAAGGGCTTAACACCCAATGTGGTACTAACCGCTGCCGATGCCGATGTGATCAAGACTTACGTTCGCCTAGGTATGGGCGTTGGCATTGTCGCTCACATGGCCGTAGATCCGGTGCTAGATAGTGACCTAGTGGCTCTGGATGCCAGCCATTTATTTGCCAGCTCCACCACTAAAATCGGCATTCGGCGTGGCACCTTTATGCGCGGCTATATGTACGACTTCTTGGCTCGCTTTGCGCCTCACTTAACCCGTGACCGGGTGGACGAAGCACTCATGGCCGGGCCGCGCTTTGAACAAGCGCTGTTTGAGGGTGTAGAACTGCCTGAGTATTAAGTGCTATTTCATTTTAAGCCCAGGCGGGAAGCCTGGGCGTCGTGCTGGGTATTGGTAGCTTTATTGGTAGCTTAGTGCTGAAGGTGTAGCCCGCATTCGCGTTTCTCTTCTACCTTGGTGGGGTCAAAGTAGTCGAAGTTGTTGGGTAGGTCGTGGGCCTCTAAGTAGTAGTACATATCTTTAGCGGTCCACTGCAGCAGTGGGGCGACTTTTAGTAAGCCGTCGCTATTGCGGCTAACCACCTGCATTTTAGCCCGTTCGGGCGTGTCTTCGGCACGTAGCGCGGTAAACCACACATCGGGTTGCATCTCGCGTAGTGCGCGCTCAAATGGTTCAAGCTTCACTTCTTGAGTAAAGGCATCATGGCGCGGGTCATCAATGCCGGGCATGGGACCTTCCAGCGCTTCGCGGTGGGCGCGAGTGCGCTTTGGTAAAAAGCTGACAATGTTTAAATTGAGGCGCTGGATCAGCGCATCGGCGAACTGGTAAGTCGCCTCGGTGTTGTAACCGCTATCCATCCAGACAATGGGGATATCAGGGCGTACTTGCGTCACCATATGCAGAATGACCGCTTCGAAGGGGCGGAAGTTGGTGGTGCAGATAGGGCGTTCGCCCTGGCTGAACGCCCACTCAATCAGTTCTTGAGGGGTGTTGGCAAAGTCGCGATTAATCTGTTCAAGCGTTGAGGACATGCGGCCTCCTAAGTGAAAAAGTGTGCAATGCCCCTAGGCTACCAAAGGCGGGGGGCTTCTCCCCAATACCGTTTGGTTAGGCTTTTATATTTCTTTTTGATGTAAGAACGTTGATCGCTTATTCCAAAGCGTCTATTAAGTGGCGGATCTTATCCAGCGTTTCGGTGTACTCTTCATCTGCTTTTGAATCCGCCACCAGCCCGCCGCCACCCCACACGTGGAGAGCGCCATCGTCAGCCACCATTGTGCGTATGGCAATGGAGGTGTCCATGCTGCCGCGAACATCGATATAACCTAGGCTGCCGCAGTAAACGCTGCGCTGGCAGGGTTCCAGCTCATCAATAATCTGCATCGCCCGTATTTTTGGCGCGCCGGTAATCGAGCCGCCAGGAAACGCGGCGGTGAGCAGCGAAAGCGGTGAGTGCTGGGCAGCAAGTTGGCCCTGTACCACGCTGACTAAGTGGTGCACGTTGGGATAGCTCTCAAGCTGGCACAGCTGCGGCACGCGAATAGAGCCAGGTGTGCATACGCGCCCTAGGTCATTACGCAGCAAGTCCACAATCATCACGTTCTCCGCGCGATCTTTAGTACTGCTGAGCAGCTCGTCCGACAGGGCACGATCCTCTTCTGGGGTTCTTCCTCGTGGGCGGGTGCCTTTTATCGGGCGGGTTTCCACCAAGCCGTCACGGCACTGGATAAAGCGCTCAGGAGAGAGTGATAAAACAGCTTGGCTACCCCATGCCATAAAGCCTGAAAAGGGCGTAGGCGTTGCTTCACGCAGTTTAAGGTATGCCTGCCACTCGTCTCCTTGATAGCGGGCCGAAAAGCGCTGGGCCAAATTGATTTGGTAGCAGTCCCCCGCAAGGATATAGCGCTGTACCGCCGCAAAACGCTCGGTATATTCTGCCTGGCTAAGTTCGGCTATAAACGGCTGTGTGAGCCGAAAGGCGTGGCTAGATGTTGCTGGTTCGTTTAACCACTCCATTACCTGCTTGCGCCGCTGTTCGCTGCCTACCAGCCACGCTTGTTCGGTGACGTGGTCAAATGTGATACACCAATCAAACAGCCCTAAACGCGCTAAAGGTAACTGGGTGACGGGCGGGTGCTGGCTGGGTATGTCTGCATGGTTGCGGCCAAGGTCATAGCTCCAGTAACCCATCAGGCCACCTAAAAAGGGGAGCTCGCTCTTGAGGTTGGCTGTGGGTAGCTGCTCTAAAAGCCACTGCTGCTGTGCATGGCTGTTGCCCATCAACGATGGGGGGAGTGTCAGCGTGTCAGACTCAAACGCTGTGTGGCCATCTGGCGATATTTTTAGCGTAGCGAGGGGGTCACTGCTAAGGATGTCGTAACGCCCGGTTGTGGCCTTCGGACGGCCGCTATCGAGCAACACCGCACCGGGGCGTTGCCTGAGTTTGGCAAATAGTGCCAAAGGGTCGGAAGAGTAGGGCAGGGCTGTAATCGTCAACGCCGTTGTCATGAAGCAAACGCCAGGCCAGTGAGGGCGCCATATTTTATAGGTCGTACCACCATCGCACCAGTAGAAGCCATCGACGACTTTCTCACGCTTGAGGTGCGAGCTATTCTAATTTATTTGATTGTTGACAGTTGCTTCCCGGGTCCATACCCGCTTGCAACGAAAGACGTATAAAAACGCCTATTTTGCATGGTTGACGAGGGAAATAGAGAGGGATAAAGTTCCTCTATTCCTTGATTGTCGACAATAAGCCATGACGTTACTTGCTACAACCTCCTCGCCTTCCGATGAAGCCTCGTCCGAGCCGGTCTCACCTGAGGTGCGTACGCTCGCAGAGCGCGTGTTTCATCAGCTGCAAAGCGCCATTGTGCGCGGCGAGCTAGCGCCAGGCAGTAAAATTACCGAGCCAGGGCTATCCAAAACCTACGGTATCTCCCGTGGGCCGCTGCGTGAAGCCATGCGACGCCTGGAAGCTCACCGCTTGATTGAACGCGTGCCCCACGTGGGCGCGCGGGTGGTCAAACTCTCCATGAAAGAGCTGCTGGAGCTCTTCGACGTACGCGAAGCCTTAGAGAGCATGGCTGCCCGCTTGGCCGCCGAGCATATGTCGCCTGAGGAGATTCAGGGCTTACGCGATGTACTGGCGGTGCATGAAAGCCAGGGCGACTTAAAGCGCGGTGAAGCCTATTACCAGCGTGAAGGCGACCTGGATTTCCATTATTGCATTGTTCAAGGCAGCCACAACAAGATGCTGATGAACCTGCTTTGCGATGACCTTTACTACCTAGTGCGCCTCTATCGTACCCAGTTTAGTGCCAGCGGTACGCGCCCCCAGCGGGCATTTGTAGAGCACCACCGTATTGTGGACGCTATTGAAGCCGGTGACGCTGAACTTGCCGAGCTATTGATGCGCCGCCATGTCAGCGCTTCTCGTGCCAATGTCGCTGACCGCTATGCCGCCATTCTCGAACAACAATCAACAACATCTGCCGACTAAAGGAGCTAACGCCCATGTCTACCACACCATCATCCAAGCTTACCCCTGGGGCACGGTTTCGTGCCGCGCTTGAAGCCAATCGCCCGCTGCCGATTTTAGGCACCATCAACGCCTATACGGCCATGATGGCTGAGCGTGTAGGCCATCAAGCCATTTATCTTTCGGGTGGTGGTGTGGCGAATGCATCGTTTGGCCTGCCGGATCTAGGTATGACCACCATGAACGACGTAGTGGAAGATGCACACCGCATCTGTGGCGCCACTGAGTTGCCGCTGCTGGTGGATATCGATACAGGGTGGGGCGGTGCGTTTAATATTGCCCGCACTGTGAAAGAGATGCAGCGGGCAGGCGTGGCGGCTGTTCACTTGGAAGACCAAGTAGCGCAAAAGCGCTGCGGCCACCGGCCGAACAAAGCCATTGTCTCGCAGCAGGAAATGGTAGACCGCATCAAAGCCGCCGCCGATGCCAAGCTGGACCCCGATTTCTACCTCATCGCACGCACCGATGCGTTCCAAAAAGAGGGGCTGGACGCTGCCATCGAGCGGGCGAACGCCTGCGTGGAAGCAGGTGCCGACGCTATCTTTGCCGAAGCGGTACATACGCTGGATGACTATAAGGCATTCTGCCAGCGAGTAAATGCTCCCATTTTGGCCAACATTACCGAGTTCGGCGCGACGCCGCTGTTTAGCCAGCAGGAGCTGGGTGAAGTGGGTTGCCGCATGGTGCTCTACCCGCTCTCGGCGTTCCGGGCCATGAATGCCGCCGCGTTGAAGGTGTACCAGAGCATTCTAGATAACGGTCATCAACGTGAGGTGGTCGACACCATGCAGACCCGCGATGAGCTGTACGACTTTTTGAATTACCACGACTTTGAGCAAAAGCTTGACGCGCTGTTTGCCGAGCAAAAAGACGTTTAACGAAAGCGAGCTCTTTAGCTAACAGCGCTAATTTACTAACAACACTTATAAAACTAATAAGTACGTCAGGAGAGATAACATGGCTGATAAACCGCTAGCAGGCGCAGGACTTCGGGGGCAGAGCGCAGGTGCGACGGCCCTATGTACCGTGGGTAAAACCGGTTCCGGCCTCACCTATCGCGGCTTTGATATTAAGGAGCTGGCTGAAAAAGCCAAATTTGAAGAAGTCGCCTACCTGCTGTTGAAAGGCAAACTGCCCAACCAGGCGGAGCTTGACCACTACATTGCCAAGCTAAAAGGCCTGCGTGGCCTGCCTGATGCGCTGAAAACCGTGCTGGAGCAGATTCCTAAAGACGCTCACCCGATGGACGTGATGCGTACGGGGGCCTCCATGCTGGGTAACCTGGAAACCGAGGAGAGTTTTGACGAGCAGCAGGATGTGGCGGATCGTCTGCTGGCGGTGCTGCCCTCGATTATTTGCTACTGGTATCGCTTCAGCCATGACGGCGTGCGTATTGATACCGAAACCGATGATGCCTCGGTAGGTGGCCACTTCCTACATATGCTACGCGGCGAGCCCGCCTCCGAACTGCATGCCCGGGTGATGAACGTCTCGCTGATTCTGTATGCCGAGCACGAGTTCAATGCTTCAACTTTCACCGCTCGGGTATGCGCTTCTACGCTTTCCGATATGCACTCTTGTATCACCGGCGCGATTGGCTCGCTGCGCGGCCCTTTGCATGGCGGTGCCAACGAAGCTGCCATGGCGATGATCGAGAACTGGGCATCGCCAGAGGAAGCAGAGCGGGAAATGCTCGGTATGCTGGAGCGTAAAGAGAAGATCATGGGCTTTGGTCACGCCATCTATCGGGAGTCGGATCCGCGTAATGCCATTATCAAAGAGTGGTCCAAAAAGTTAGCTGAAGATGTAGGCGACACGGTGCTCTATCCGGTGTCGGTACGCTGTGAAGAGGTAATGTGGCGGGAGAAGAAGCTGTTCTGTAATGCGGACTTCTTCCATGCCAGCGCTTACCACTTCATGGATATCCCGACCAAGCTGTTTACACCGATTTTCGTGATGTCCCGGGTGACTGGCTGGGCAGCGCATGTGTTCGAGCAGCGTGCCAACAACCGCATTATTCGCCCCAGCGCCGATTATATCGGTCCTGAGAAGAGCGAATGGGTACCCATCGAAGCGCGTGACTAATCGGTTGCGTGGTGACTAAGTGAGAGGCGTTATGAACACGAATTATCGCAAGCCGCTACCGGGCGTTCTGGTAGAGGGCGAGCCGGTAGAGTTCTTCGATGCACGCCAAGCGGTCGAGGATATCCAGCACGGCGCCTATGCCAAACTGCCCTACACCTCGCGCGTATTGGCCGAACAGCTGGTACGTCGCTGTGACCCGGAGCTGCTCACCGATGCTCTAAAACAGCTCATTGAGCGCAAGCAGGATTTAGATTTTCCCTGGTACCCGGCGCGGGTGGTATGTCACGACATTCTTGGCCAAACCGCGCTGGTAGATTTAGCTGGCCTGCGTGATGCCATTGCCGATAAAGGCGGTGACCCGGCCAAGGTCAACCCGGTTGTGCCCACTCAGCTTATCGTCGACCACTCGCTGGCCGTCGAACATGCGGGCTTTGAGAAGGATGCCTTCGAGAAAAACCGCCAAGTAGAGGATCGTCGTAACGACGACCGCTTCCACTTTATTAACTGGACCAAGCTGGCGTTTGAAAACGTCGACGTGATTCCTCCCGGCAACGGCATCATGCACCAGATCAACCTGGAGAAGATGTCCCCAGTGGTGCAGTGCCGCCCTGATGAGCAGGGCGTGCGTATTGCCTATCCAGATACATGTGTGGGTACCGACAGCCATACGCCGATGGTGGATGCGCTAGGGGTGATCTCCGTAGGTGTCGGTGGCCTGGAGGCGGAAAGCGTGATGCTGGGCCGCGCCTCGATGATGCGCCTGCCGGATATTGTCGGGGTCGAGCTCACTGGCAAGCTGCAGCCGGGGATTACCGGCACGGATATGGTGCTGGCGATTACCGAGTTTCTGCGTAAAGAGCGCGTAGTGGGCGCTTACTTAGAGTTCTACGGCGAAGGCGCTGACGCGCTGACCGTGGGCGACCGCGCCACGATTTCCAATATGACGCCGGAGTATGGTGCTACGGCGGCGATGTTCTACATCGATAACCAAACCATTGAGTATCTCAAGCTCACTGGGCGTGAAGATGAGCAAGTCGCGCTGGTGGAAGCGTATGCCAAGCATACTGGGCTATGGGCAGATGATCTCAAGAGTGCCTATTACGAACGGGTATTGACGTTTGATCTCTCAAGCGTGGCGCGCACGTTGGCTGGCCCTTCTAACCCCCATGCCCATCTGCCTACTTCCGAGCTGGCAAAGCGGGGTATCGCCATCGACTTGGATAAAGCCCGGGCCGATGAGCAGGCAGGCAGAATGCCGGATGGTGCGGTGATTATTGCCGCCATCACCAGCTGCACCAACACGTCTAACCCGCGCAATATGGTGGCGGCTGGGTTGATTGCTCGCAACGCCAACCGGTTAGGGCTGACCCGCAAACCGTGGGTGAAGTCGTCGCTGGCCCCTGGCTCCAAAACCGTCAAGATGTACTTAGAAGAAGCGCACTTGATGGATGAGTTGGAAAACCTCGGCTTTGGTGTGGTGGCCTACGCCTGTACCACCTGTAACGGGATGTCTGGTGCGCTGGAGCCGCACATCCAGCAGGAAATCATTGACCGCGACCTGTACGCCACGGCAGTGCTCTCCGGCAACCGAAACTTTGACGGGCGTATCCACCCCTACGCCAAGCAGGCGTTTTTGGCCTCACCGCCGTTGGTGGTGGCGTATGCCATCGCAGGCACCATTCGCTTTGATATTGAAAAAGACGTGCTGGGGTATGACACGAAGGGTAATCCGGTCACCCTCAAGGACATCTGGCCCGACGATAGCGAAATCGATGCTATCGTGAAGTCGGCGGTGAAGCCCGAGCAGTTCCGCCAAACCTATATCCCGATGTTTGATCTGGATAAAAGTGCGCGTACGCAGGTAAGCCCGCTCTACGAATGGCGGCCCCAGAGCACCTACATTCGCCGCCCGCCCTACTGGGAAGGCAACATGGCGAAAGAGCGTGGGCTGAAGGGCATGCGCCCGCTGGCGATTCTGCCGGACAACATCACCACCGACCACCTCTCGCCCTCCAATGCCATCATGCTCGATAGCGCAGCGGGGGAGTACCTGCACAAAATGGGCCTGCCGGAGGAGGACTTTAACTCCTACGCCACCCACCGCGGTGATCACCTGACCGCCCAGCGGGCAACGTTGGCGAACCCGAAACTGTTCAACGAAATGGTCCACGACGAGCAGGGCAAGGTGCTGCAGGGGTCGCTGGCGCGGATCGAGCCGGAGGGTAAAGTGACCCGCATGTGGGAAGCCATCGAGACCTATATGGCCCGCAAGCAGCCGCTGATTATTATTGCCGGAGCGGATTACGGCCAAGGCTCATCCCGTGACTGGGCGGCCAAAGGCGTTGCCCTTGCGGGGGTAGAGGCCATCGTCGCCGAGGGCTTTGAGCGTATTCACCGCACGAACCTGATCGGTATGGGTGTTATGCCGCTGCAGTTCGAGGAAGGGACCACGCGGAAAACCCTAGAGTTGGACGGCACGGAAGTCTTCGATGTGGAAGGCACGCCCGAACCGCGCGCCATGCTCACCCTAGTCATTCACCGCACCAGTGGTAGCACCGAGCGCGTGCCAGTGGTTTGCCGATTGGATACGGCCGAAGAAGTGACCATCTATTCTGCCGGTGGCGTGCTGCAGCGTTTTGCTCAGGACTTTTTGGAATCCTCCGTTGCCTAGTCGTCTCAGCGCGATGGTAAGGGGGTAATGAATAGCGAATAGCCTGGCCGTAGCCAGGCTATTGTTTAAGAGGTGCGTCATGGCTCATCAAGCACAAATGCGTATTCCCGCCACCTATATGCGGGGCGGCACCAGTAAAGGGATGTTTTTCACTTTGAGTGACCTGCCCACCGCCGCTCAGGTGCCGGGTGAAGCGCGGGATAAGCTGCTGCTGCGGGTGATAGGCAGCCCCGACCCTTATGAAAAACAAATTGATGGCATGGGGGGCGCCACGTCCAGCACCAGCAAAACGGTGATTCTCTCGAAGAGTGACTCGCCCGATCACGATGTGGATTACCTATTCGGCCAAGTCTCGATCGATAAACCCTTTGTGGATTGGAGCGGCAACTGTGGCAACCTATCCGCGGCGGTAGGGCCTTACGCTATCGCCAATGGCTTGGTCGATCCCGCTAAGGTGCCTCGAAACGGCATCGCGGAAGTGCGTATTTGGCAGGCCAATATTCAGAAAACCATCGTTGCCCAAGTACCCATGGCGGAGGGTGAAGTGCAAGAGACCGGTGATTTCGAGCTGGATGGCGTGACCTTTCCGGCGGCAGAAATCCCCGTCGCGTTTATAGACCCTGCCGATGGTGAGGGCGCGATTTTTCCCACCGGTAACGTGGTCGATGACCTAGAGGTGCCGGGTGTTGGTGTGCTGAAAGCAACGTTGATTAATGCCGGTATTCCAACGGTGTTCGTCAATGCTGAGGCGCTGGGCTACACCGGGTGTGAGCTGCAAGAGGCGATTAACGGGGATGCCAAGGCGCTGGAGATGTTTGAAACGATTCGCGCCCACGGGGCCGTCCGCATGGGGCTGATTAGCCATGTGGAGGAGGCTGCCAGCCGTCAGCATACTCCCAAAGTGGCCTTTGTGGCCCCCGCAGCTAGCTATATGGCATCGAGTGGGAAAGCCGTCAATGCTGAAGATATTGACCTAGTGGTGCGGGCGCTCTCGATGGGCAAGCTACACCACGCCATGATGGGCACGGCGGCGGTCGCTATTGGCGCGGCAGCGGCGATTCAGGGTACGTTGGTGAATTTAGCGGCCGGTGGCATTGAGCGTGAAGCGGTGACGTTTGGCCATCCTTCAGGGTCACTTCGGGTTGGGGCGAAAGCCAGCCTGGTAGACGGGCGCTGGCAGATTGATCAGGCGGTAATGAGCCGCAGTGCACGAGTGTTAATGGAAGGGCGAGTGCGAGTGCCCGGCGATACAATTTAAGCGGCTTGTCAGCACCGCCACCGCCGATGTGTAACCGTGCGGTGGCATGTGGTGGGTTGCTTTTTAAATTTACTCTTCAAATTTGATTTGATCACGCATACGGTCAACGGTGGCTGGCCCAATGCCGTTCACGCGGGTCAGGTCATCGGCATTTTCAAAGGCACCGTTGGCTTCGCGCTCTTCAATAATCGCTGTCGCGCGGCTTGGGCCAATACCGGGCAGCTCAGCAAGCAGTTCCTCATCGGCACTGTTGACGTTAATCGGCGCAATGGCTTGAGCCATCGCTGTTCCTGATAGGCCAAGGCTGAGGCTAATAAGTAGTGCGGCTGCGATACGCTTAAACGTTGTCTGCATCGTTAACATCCTTCTGTTTTTTCCATTGAGCCAGTCGCGTACTCAGCACGAAAGGCCATGAGCGCAGCGATAGGAGTGAAGCTTTATTCGCCGCCTTAGTTGAAATTAGCATTTAGAACAGTGAATGCTGTAAGTCATCGACGATGGTTTTTGTAAGCCTTTTGCTACAGGGGAATGGCCAATCGCTTACACTGCAAGCTCTGTGGGGCTGGTACACTAATCAATACCCATCGCGTCAATGGCGCAATTTCCCTTTAAGCGTTCACGAACACGGAGTAAGCGCGTGTCCACCGATTCCCCACTGATTATTGCCCTGGATTACCCTTCGCTTGATGCAGCTCTGTGCATGGCAGACCAGCTTGACCCTACTCGGTGCCGTCTCAAAGTCGGTAAAGAGCTGTTTACGCGAAGTGGCCCTGCCGTACTGGAAGCGCTCCATGGACGTGGTTTCGATGTGTTCCTGGATCTTAAATTTCACGATATTCCTAATACCGTGGCCAGTGCTGTTCAGGCGGCGGCAGAGCAGGGTGTTTGGATGGTAAACGTTCACGCCTCTGGCGGGCGCAAAATGATGGAGGCAGCGGCAAAGCGCTTATCCGACCATCAGCTTACTACGCACTTAATTGCGGTCACGGTGCTGACTAGCATGCAGGCGGAAGACTTGGCGGATGTGGGCATTACTGCAAGCCCTGCTGAGCACGTCATGCGCTTGGCAGCCCTGGCCCAGCAAAGCGGATTAGACGGCGTGGTGTGCTCGGCGCAGGAGGCGGCGCAGATCGAGGCGCAGTGCGGCAGCGCATTCTTAAAAGTAACGCCCGGTATTCGTCCTAGCTTTGCGGCGGCGAACGATCAACAGCGCATCATGACGCCTGCTGACGCAATGCAGGCGGGTAGCACGCATTTAGTGGTAGGTCGTCCGGTCACGCAAGCAGAAGACCCTATGGCAGCATTAGCGGCTATTGAGGCCGAGCTGGCAGGTAGGCAATAGCTATTCGCCCTCGACGCCGGTGATCGGTTTAATAGTGCCCCAGCGGCGGCAGCTGGGGCACTGCCAAGCCAGACTGTCGCTACTAAACCCACAGCGGCGGCAGCGATGGCGGGGGCGTCCCTTCAGCAGGGCATCGGTATGGTGTTTTAGTAAGAGGAGTCGGGTATCCGGTGTGGCTTTACCAGCGAGCCGTTCACTTTCCAGGTAGAGATCAACTAGGTAATCAAGCCCTCCTAGGCTGGGCGCTTCACTCAGCCACTCGCCGGTTCGCTCGATAGCGCTGTCTACTCCATCTCTTTGATGAACGAGTTCCCCTAGCGTCACAATGACGCTGGTATACGGCGCTTGGCCTAGTAGTTTATACAGGTGGCTTTCCAGACCGGGTAAGTTGTTATTGCGGGTATAAGCGCGCTGGAGCGCTGGTAGCATGGTCGGTACGTGAGCGATATCCTGCTGGGGTATATGATTAAGCCGCTCGATAGCTTTTGCATAGTGACCATTATCCATCTCTAATTCAGCCAGCATTAAGGTGGCGCGAATACAGCGCTCATCCAACTGGAGCGCTTTTTTGAGGTGCTTACGCGCCATTGCGCGGCTAGATTGATCAATTTCCTGTTGGGCAAGTTCACAGAGCCAGTGTGATGCAGGGCGGCGCATGGCGGGTTGCTGCTTAATCAGCGGTTGAACAACGTCTAGCGCGTCTTGCCACTCTTTTTCTCGCTCAAGTAAATCAATCAGCAGCCGCTTCGCTTCTAGACGGAGCGCTTCGTTCACCGAGTGTTCTAGCAGGCTGCGCAGTAGCCGCTGGGCTCGGTCGTGCACACCCAAGGCGATAAAGTCGCGGGCGAGCTCAAGCTGAATGATTTCATTAGTCGTGGTAGAGAGTGCTGGGCGGGCTAGCAGGTTTTGATGAATGCTAACGGCTTTATCTGCTTCACCGCGGGCACGGAAAAGCTTGCCAAGGGCAATATGAGTATCAATGGTGTCGCTATTAACATCCAATGCATGGATAAAGGTGTTAATCGCTTCGTCGGGCTGCTCGTTCAGCAGATAGTTCAGCCCGACGAAGTATTCCCGTGATAAGCCGGGAGTACGCGAGGCGGGGGAGTGCTGCTGGCGGCGGTAGGCGTAACGGATGCCTAGGCCAAAGCCGATGGCAATGGCTGCCAAGAGTACGCCTAGCAGCACAGCATCATGCATTTACGCCAGTTCCTTCAACCCCTGAGTGCGTAACCGGTCTAGCTCTTTGCGCTGCTGTTTATTGTGACGCTCACTGCGGGTAAGCCGTGCTTTCAGGCGAACATAAACACCCAGCATGGCCAGCATGCCGACAATGACGCCCACCGCTAGGGTGGCTAGTAGCCATACGGAGAGTGATACGGCAGGCAGTTCAGCCCAAATTAGGTTTAAGGCAATGGCTTGCTGGTTATTCACAGCAAACAGAATGCCCACCAGCATCACTACCAATAAAATGACGGCCAGAATCAGCCCTTTGATCCAACGCATGAGAGTTTCCTAATCAGTGACGTTCACGATGATGCTATTGTGTCTGAGTCTGGGCGCGACGTCATCCCGCAGAAGGTCGGATGGCGCTATTAACTCGCTTTAGTAACCTAAAGCGCGGCTCGCATCGACTTGTTCGCGCAGCTCCTTGCCCGGTTTAAAGTGCGGTACGTATTTGCCGTCTAAATCTACCGGGTCGCCGGTTTTAGGATTACGCCCCGTGCGCGGCTTGCGATAATGAAGCGAAAAGCTGCCAAAACCACGGATCTCTACTCGTCCTCCAGTGGCGAGAGCATCGGTCATATCATCTAGGATAATACGCACCGCTGTTTCGACATCCTTGGCGGATAGCTCCGGTTGACGCATCGCAATTTGTTCGATTAGTTCAGACTTGGTCATCGGTTGGCTCCCTGCGTTTAAAGGCCGTAATGCACATGCGACCTCGATAACTTTGAAATCAGCATACTGCGCATAACCGCATAAAACAATTCAGATAAAACAAGGTACTAAGCAAGTTAGTACGAAGCTGATTAACAGCATAGGCGAAGCTTGGCCCTGGCGCGACCCCACAGCTTCGGTATACTGGCTTTTCATTTTCATCTACTCGGAGAGGCTGACGTTGAGCGACGATACTTCCCCCGCCGCTGTGCTTCGTAAGCGGCTTTACTGGCACTCCCGGCGCGGTATGTGGGAGCTGGATCTGCTGTTAATTCCCTTTTTAGAAAAACGCTTCGACACGCTGAGCGAAGAGGAGCAGTTGACGTATCAGCGTTTGATTGAAGAAGAGGATCAAGATTTGTTCGTTTGGCTGATGCATCGTGAGTGGCCTGAAGACCCTGACTTGCGCCATCTTGTGCAAATGATCGTTGAGCATGCTGAAACCACCGATAACACTGCTTATCGCACGCTCTAAGCTGGCAGGCGGGCTTTGCGGGGCGTTGGTGCTGGGGCTGGCGATATTAGCAGGTTGGGCGATAGGCCATTGGTTAGGGGGATTAACGCTAAGCATTGGGATGGCGCTGGTGTATTGCTCCTATAGTGCGCAGCCATGTGGGGCGCTGCAGCTCACCAAGAACGGCAGCCAGATAGAGGGATGCTGGTTGCTAGCCACTGGAGAGGCGGGGCCGACATTAGGAGTTAGCTGTGACTATCTAGGGCCTTGGCTAGTAGGGCTTCGTATGGGATCACAGCGTCTCTGGTTATGGCCAGACAGTCTCCCAGGTGACAGTCAGCGCGCCCTGCGCCGATGTTTCCATCGGCCTGGTCGATAGTTTGGCAGGGCGTTAGTGCGGAAGCCCTGCTAAACGCAAACTATCTAGTGTCAGTTGAGAAGGGGCGGAGGTGGCCTGATGTTCTGGCCAGTCAATAGAGTAATGCAAGCCCCGAGACTCGTGGCGTTGAGAGGCGGCCAGCACAGTGAGTTGAGCAAGCATAATGGCTTGCCTTAGTCGCATACTTTCTGGGTGCGACATCGCTTTATCTAGCTTTTCCAATTCTTTTTTGATTTCTGCCAGTGCTTCACTGGCGGCAGCAAGGCCTTGGTCGCTTCTTACTATCGATACGTATTGACTCATGACGCTGCGCATCTTAAAGCGAAGCTTTCTAAGTGCCTCTAGTTCCACGTTAATGCTGGGCTGAATGATAGGTGCTTGATGATCATCCCCTGTATTCAGCGGCTCATTGGGTGGCGAGGGCAAGGAGAGCAGATGCCGGGCGCAGCTACGCGCATAAACCAAACACTCAAGCAGCGAATTGCTAGCCATACGGTTTGCGCCGTGGAGGCCGGTGTAGGCCGTTTCGCCAATGGCATAAAGGTTGGCAACGTCGGTAGCGCCAGCGTGGTCGGTAGCGACGCCGCCACAGCTATAATGGGCGGCGGGCACAACGGGGATCGGTTGGCGCGTAATATCCATTCCCCGCGAGGCGCAATGAGCCAAAATTGTAGGGAAGTGATGGCGTATAGAGGCTTCTCCTAAGTGGCGTATATCTAGCCAGACGTGCCCCAGCGTGCCTTGCTGAATCTGTGCATCAATGGCTCTGGCCACCACATCTCTAGGCGCTAGCTCGGCACGTGAATCGAGGTCGGGCATAAAACGATGGCCAGCTTCGTTAAGCAGGTGGCCGCCTTCACCGCGCACCGCCTCGCTAATCAGAAAGGCTGGGCCATCCGGGTCGAATAGGCAGGTAGGGTGAAACTGCTGAAGCTCAAGATTGGCAAGCGTTGCTCCCAGCTCAGCCGCCATCATCATACCTTCGCCGCTGCTGGGTGCTGGGGTGGTGGTGTGCCGGTATAACCCGCTTGCGCCGCCGGTAGCGAGAACGGTGTGATGGGCATAAAACGCTTGTAGGCGCTGCTCGCTATCGACACCTTGGGCGCCAATGCAGTGGCCCTCAGCGTTACTCAGCAGGGTGAGAATGGTCAGGTCGCTGCGCTGAGTAATGCCAGGGTGGGCGGAGACTTTATTGACCAAGGTTTCAACTACCGCACGACCGGTGGCGTCATCGGCATGAATAATGCGTCGCGCGTTGTGCCCACCTTCTCGGGTCAGGTGGTAGGGGTAGCGGGCACTTGGGTCCGGGTCGGGCGTAAACGGCACACCGTTGTCAATGAGCCATTGAATCGCCTCAGGACCATGGGTGACGGTAAAACGAACGGCGTCTTCATCGCATAGTCCATCGCCAGCGATGAGGGTATCGCGTACATGGTCGTCGAGATTGTCATCCGGAGAGAGCACTGCCGCAATGCCGCCCTGTGCCCAGCGGCTGGCTCCTTGATCATCCAGTGCCGGACGTACCAGCGTGACTGACAAGTGGTCAGCAACTTCTAGCGCTAGGGTGAGGCCGGCGACGCCGCCGCCGATAATAAGTAGGTCGGTTGTTGGCGTGCTCATAGGGGCCCGCTCCTTCTTTTTGCTATCAAAAGCTGCGCGCGCAACACGCTTTCACAGGGAGGATGGCATCATAGCGTGACCACTGGCGCTTAGCGATGGTGTAGGCAAAAAAGCGAAAGGTAACTGATCGGGTGGGCGTTAAACACAAAAAAGCCGCGTAGATCAGAAGATCTCGCAGCGTCATGTTCTTACTAACAATTCATGGTGCCCGGAGCCGGACTTGAACCGGCACGGAGTTGCCTCCGAGAGATTTTAAGTCTCTTGCGTCTACCAATTTCGCCATCCGGGCAGTGTATCGGCGCTTTAGCAGCAATCGCTACACTGACAATGGAGGCTGGAGTCGGAATCGAACCGGCGTACACGGAGTTGCAGTCCGCTGCATAACCACTCTGCCATCCAGCCTAACAAGTCATTGGTGTTAACCAAATGGAGCGGGAAAAGAGATTCGAACTCTCGACCCTCGCCTTGGCAAGGCGATGCTCTACCACTGAGCTATTCCCGCTCGACTCGAGGGCGAATTATACGCATCGCTGCGCGCTTGTCAAACAATCAATTTATCAACGGGTTCAAAGAGCTACTGTGCTGCTGACATTTATGCTGCCTACATTGAGCGACTAAGGTGCGGCCAAGCAGCTTTTAGATACTGAGCCATTGACCAAAGCGTGAGAGCAGCGGCAGCGTACAGAACAACCACGCCCAGTAGCGCGATTTCGTGCCCTGGCGGGAAGGCCAGCAGCACCAGAATGGCGACCATCTGCAGCGTGGTTTTTAGTTTGCCAACCCAAGAGACTGCCACCATGCCGCGTTTACCCATTTCGGCCATCCACTCCCGCAGGGCTGAAATAACGATCTCACGACCGATAATCACCAGTGCGGGCAGCGTCAGGATCAGCGTGTCGAAACGCTCAATTAACAGTGCAAGCGCCACGGCGACCATAAGTTTGTCTGCCACAGGGTCTAAAAAGGCGCCGAAGGGTGTCGACTGATTCCAGCGGCGGGCCAGGTAGCCATCGAGCCAGTCGGTGACCGATGCTAGGGCAAATAAACCAGCGGCAACCGGCATGCTCCAACTGAAAGGTAGATAAAACAGTACTACCAGTAGAGGGATAAAGACGATTCTTGCCAGTGTAAGTATGTTGGGTATATTCATCGCAGGGCGCGATCCTTGCCGGAGAATCATGAAAGTCGGAGTGTAATGTGCGGGTTATTCTATCCCCCTTAGCGCATTGCATCCATGTTAAGAACAAGTTTATCCATTCAGTGCCGTATAAATGGTCTCTGCGAGGGCTGCATTAATTCCGGGCACCCTGGCTAGTTCATCACGGCTGGCCTTTTGTACGCCCTGTAGGCCACCAAAAAAGCGCAGAAGTTCACGCCGCCGTTTAGGGCCTATGCCAGGAATATCCTGCAAAGTAGACGTGCGTCGCGCTTTGTCTCGCGCTGCCCGGTGGCCTGCAATCGCAAAGCGGTGGGACTCATCGCGGATATGCTGGATTAAATGCAGTGCCGGCGAAGCCGGATCTAAAGGTAGCGGGTTATCGCTGGTCTCTAAGAAGAGAGTTTCCAGCCCGGCCTTGCGAGTGGTTCCTTTGGCAACGCCTAGTAGGATGATGTTGGTGACCGAAAGGTCGTTTAGTACCCCGCGTGCCATATTGAGCTGCCCTTTGCCGCCATCCACAATCAGAATATCGGGGGCCACTGCTTCTCCGTTTTTTACCCGCTTCAGGCGCCGCGTCAGCGCTTGTTGCATGGCGGCGTAATCATCCCCTGCTGCGATGCCTTCAATGCGGAAGTGGCGATAGTCACTTTTACGCGGGCCTTGGTGGTCAAACACCACGCAAGACGCCACGGTGGCTTCGCCCTGGCTGTGGCTGATATCGAAACACTCAAGCCGCTCTGGCAGTTTTTCCAGTCCCAGCGCTTTTTGCAGTGCCTCAAACCGCTGAGTGAGCTGGGTTTTATTGGCCAGCTGTGATGCAAGCTGCTGCTCGGCGTTGGTCATGGCGAGGTGCTGCCATTGGGCGCGATGCCCGCGCACTTGGCTTGCTACTCTGACTTTTTTGCCTGCTTGCTGAGAGAGGGCATCGGCAATCAGAGTGCTATCTTCCAGCGGGAGGCTAGTAATTACTTCTCGGGGTACGTTATGCGGCTGGCCAAAATAGTATTGACTAACCACTTCGGTCAGCAGCATTTCTGGCGGCAGGTCTAGATCATTCTTTGGCGTATGGTGCCGAGCGCCCAGTAGACGACCATCACGCACGCTCAATATGGAGATGCCGAGTGCGCCAGTGCGTTGGGCTAAGGCGAAAACGTCTGCGTCGCCGCTCTGGTTATCCACAAACTGGCGCTGCTGCAGCTGGCGTAGCTGCTGGATTTGGTCGCGCAGGCGTGCGGCCTCTTCAAAGTTGAGCGCTTGGCTGGCTGCTTCCATTTCTTGGGTTAATAGCTGGGTCACGTGCTCGCTTTTGCCTTCTAGGCACATCACCGCATGTTCCACATCCCGGCGATACTCCTCTTCTGAGATGTAATCAACACAAGGGGCGCTGCAGCGCTGAATTTGATACTGCAAGCAAGGGCGAGAGCGGTGGGCAAAAACACTGTCTTCGCAGTTACGGATGCGAAAAATTTTCTGCATCAGTGTCAGGCTCTCTTTTACGGCCCCGCTGCTGGGGTAGGGGCCCAGGTAGCGGCCATCGTCGCGACGCTGGCGTGCTCGCTTATATTCCAAAGCGGGGTAGGGGTGGCGGTCAGTGACAAACACAAACGGGTAGGATTTATCATCCCGTAGCAGGATGTTGTAGGGCGGGCGAAGCTCCTTAATTAATGTTTGTTCAAGCAGCAGTGCTTCGGTTTCGCTACGGGTGACCGTAATTTGAATATCGGCAATGCGTGCCACCATCGCCTGGGTTTTGGTATTGAGCTGGCCGCGGAAATAGCTTGCCAGTCGTGCTTTCAAACGCTTCGCTTTGCCGACATAGAGCGTGTTTTGCTCCTCATCCAGCATGCGGTAAACACCGGGTGAAGTGCTGACAGAGCTTAAAAACTGCTTGGCATCAAAAGTCATAGCTGGGCATTGGAGCTCTTAAACGGCAGAAGCTGCGATGGTAGGTCTATCCCATAGTGGCGTCAAAACCTTCGACTAGACCGTGGCGTAAGGCGAGATGGGTCAACTCGACATCACTGGTGACATGTAGCTTATCAAACAAGCGATAACGGTAAGTGTTAACAGTTTTAGGGCTAAGGTGTAGACGGTCAGAAATATCTTGTACTCGCTGACAGTTGACGATCATCAAAGCAATTTGTAGCTCGCGATCAGAGAGCTGGTTAAATGGGCTATCTTCGTCAGTGAAGTGGGCGAGTGCTAGCCGCTGTGCAATTTCTTGGCTTATATAGCGCCCGTTGCGGAAGACTTGGCGAATGGCATCGGTCATTTCCACCGCATCAGCCCCTTTGCTTAAAAAGCCCGATGCACCGGCTTCAAGCATGCGCCTCAGGACGCTGTCCTCTAAGTGGGCGGTAAGAATGATAACCTTAATGTCAGCCAGGGTGCGATGAATACGCCGTGTGGCTTCTAGCCCGCCGATACCCGGCATACGAATATCCATGAGGACAATGTCGGGCTTTAGTTGTCGGCACTGGGCGACGGCGCTCTCTCCATCATCCACTTCGCCCACAATTTTAATATCGGACTCTTCGTTTAGCAGGTGGGCGATGCTGGTTCTCACCAGGTGGTGATCATCGGCAATTAAAACGTTGATCAAAGGTCTGGCTCCTGCAGGTAATCATCGTGGACTCAAGCGATACGCACGCTGCGAACCTATAGAGTGCCACAGCTCTCAGCAAAGGAGAATTAGATGATGCTGGTTTGCTTTAATGCTTGACTCTTACAGTGCTGTGAATTAGTATTCGCCCCGCTGCACGAAACTGGCAGCATGTGGGGCCTTAGCTCAGCTGGGAGAGCGCAACACTGGCAGTGTTGAGGTCAGCGGTTCGATCCCGCTAGGCTCCACCAATATTTCTAAACGCTACGTTATTTATAACGTGGCGTTTTTTTTATGGTGCGCCAGGCATGGCGCGCAGCGCCAATTAGGCGCTATCCGGTCCGCCGTGGTGGTTGGCCGGATGACTTGGGGGTGAAAGTCCCCTACGGACCCTGATAGCGGGAACCGTTAGCTGAACAGCAAGGGTGTTCGTCGTGAGGCGGAATCTGAAGGAAGCTGT